>JBAXXZ010000010.1:0-14259 GCA_037127575.1 Bacteroidota bacterium
TAATGAAATAATCATTGATTTAGAAGCAATGTCAAAAGGTCTTTATATGTTAAAGGTGAGCTCAGAAAACGCATCGGCATCCAAACGCTTGGTGATTGAGTAAAGTGAAATATTATTTTCAAAAAATATAGAAGTCAAAAACTTCACAAAATAAATATGATGAAAATTAAAATGTTGTTTGCGTCAAATTAATTCAACGTTTGCTTAACCAAAGCATAAGCAATTCATAATTTGCACAACACATTATGTTGTTGAATTAGTTGGAAATTTGCGTCGAATAGAAACCGTTATTTCAAAATTCTAAATATCAAATATGAAAAAGATTATTTTTAGTATTGCCCTAATTTGTTCGTTTACTAATTTGTTTCCGCAAATTTTTAGTTCAGGAAATATTGTTGTTCTTCAAATTGGAGACGCCGTGGGTACGCTCACAAGCAGTGGTAATCCGTTTTTTTTAAAGGAATATAATACCAGTGGATCACTTACTGCTTCTTTGGCAATGCCAACAGGCACCAATCCATTAATATTAGGTGGCGCTGCCACTTCGGAAGGTGCTTTGATGCTTTCTCCGAATAATGCATTCCTGTCATTTGGAGCATATAGTATTGCGCCAGGATCTTCCTCGGTAAGTTTAGCAAGTAGTAACGCAACTTATATTCCAAGATTAGCAGTAGGCGTTGATGCAAATGGCGCGATTACAAGAACAGCAAGCACAAGTTTTTTTAGCGCCAATAATATTCGATCATCTGCAACTGATGGTGTAGGTAATTTTTGGTGTTCGGGAGCAAACACCGGCATTACTTATTTTGGAACGAATTCAGTTGCGGCTACAACCGCTTCACAAACCACTAATACACGTTGTGTGAATATTTTTAACAATAATATTTATTTTTCAGCAAGCTCAGGAACAGCATTGGGTATTGTTCAAATCAGCGGCGGTTTATCAGCTAGTGCAGGTCAAACTAACTCATTGGTCATTAATGCTGCAACAGGAGCAAGTTCATACGGTTTCTATTTTAATCCAACACAAACCATTTGTTATGTAGCCGATGATAGAGCTACCGCAGCAGGCGGAATTCAAAAATGGGTTTATTCTTCAGGTACATGGACCTTGGTTTACACATTGGGAACAGGTGTAACCAATATTGGTGCAAGGGGTGTAATTGCTGATTTTTCAGGATCAGCGCCAATGATATATGGTACCTCGGCAGAATCAAGCAATAACCGTATTTTTAAAATTAGTGACATAGGTTCAGGAGCAACAGCAACCACAATTGTTACTGCCACCACAAATACAATTTTTCGCGGATTGGCTTTTTCGCCATGTTTAACACCATCAATTAGCAGTATTAGTTCGAATACTTTAATTTGCGCAGGTCAAGCATTTAACTTTTCAGTAACGCCTACAAACACTGCTAACTTAAATTATTTGTGGTCTGGTCCGGGTACCTTGAACAGTTATACAATTAGTAATCCTAATTTAACAAGTGCGGTTGCAGGCGATTATACGTTGAATATGAGTAACGCATGCGGAACATCTAGTGCGGTAGTTAGTCTTTCTGTAAATCCTGGTCCAACACTTACGCTTTCCTCTGCAAGTGTTTGTGCAGGGTCTTCTGCAACATTAATGGTTAGTGGTGCTAGTACTTATACTTGGAGTGATACATCAACATCTAATAGTATTGTAATTAGTCCGACGGCTAGTATTGTTTATTCAGTATTAGGTACAGATGCAACAGGGTGCATCAACACAAATACGGTGTCTGTGAATGTTAGTAGCTTACCTAATATTACTGTTAATTCAAGTACCATCTGCTCAGGAAACTCAGCTACCTTAAATGCTTCCGGTGCAAATACGTATACATGGAGTAGTGGCGCAAATGGAAGTAGTTTGATGTCAAGTCCGCTGTCGACTAGTTTATTTACAATCACAGGAACGGATTTAAATGGTTGTATAAACAGCACAACAAGCACCATCACAGTAAACGCTACACCAACCATATCAATTAATTCAGGTACAATTTGTGCAGGGCAATTAACTACTTTAACTGCAAATGGCGCTGCAACTTATACATGGAATACAAGTTCAACAAACACTGCAATTGTAGTCTCGCCGAATGCAACAACAAATTATTCGGTTATCGGTTCGAGTTTAGGTTGTAATGCAAGTAACAGTGTGACCATAACGGTAAACGCTTTGCCGACAATTACAGTGAATCAAGCAACAATTTGTTCAGGAAATTCGGTTGCTTTAATCGCTGCCGGAGCAAGTACATATAGTTGGAGCACAGGAAGCAATCAAAGTAGTATAAGTGTTTCGCCTACCACAAATACAATTTTCACCATATCAGGTTCACTTAACAATTGTGTTTCTTCAAACACCACGGCTGTAACAGTATACGCTTTACCGGTATTGTCAACTACCGATGCAACAGTTTGTGCAGGAAATGTAGCAAGCTTAAGTGTAAGTGGGGCTAATACTTACACATGGAGTAATTCATCTAATTCAAATGGTATTTCGGTATCACCTTCTGTTACTACCATCTATACGATTAGCGGTACATCAACATTGGGTTGTATTGGCACCAATACCACCGCTGCATACATTAACCCAACGCCAAATTTATCTTTACCGTCTTTAAGTATCTGTGCAGGTTCATCGGCCACTTTAATTGCTAGCGGTGCATCAACTTATACTTGGAGTAATTCGGCGAATGGAAATTCAATAGTGATAAGTCCTTCTGTGAATACAACTTATTCAGTTTTGGCATCAAGTGTATTTGGTTGTACAAATGCCGCTACCGCATCGGTGGCAATTAGTGCAAGTTTGTCGCTCAATGTTAATTCACCTAGCATCTGTATTGGTAACTCAGCCACATTGTCGGTTACAGGGGCTATCAATTACACTTGGAATACATCTTCAAATGCAAGTTCGATTGTAGTTACGCCTTCAATTAATACTGTTTACTCAGTTTCCGGTACAAATGCATCCGGTTGCTCAGGCACCGGCAGCAGCACAGTTTTCATAAACGGTTATCCAACAGTATCTGTTTCAAACGCAACAATTTGTTCAGGAGCCAATGCAACTTTGGTTGCCTCGGGTGCAACGAGCTATTCGTGGAACACAAATGCAAATTCTAATTCTGTAACTGTAAGTCCGTCGAGTACAATCATTTATACAGTAACCGGCACATCTTTGGCTTGCGCTACAAATGCTACTGCGCAAGTTTTTGTAAATCCTACACCAACCTTAAGTCTCATTACTTCTACAATTTGCAATGGTTCTACAGCTACTTTAGTTGCCAGTGGTGCAAACACCTATACATGGAGTAATGGCAGCACTTTAAACGTAATAAATCCTACACCTAGTGTAACTACAACGTATACATTGGCAGGGACCTCAATAGCAGGTTGTGTAGGTACAAACTCAACCCTTGTTACTGTAAATCCAATTCCAGTGCTTGCTGTTAACTCAGCAACCATTTGTAGCGGCACAAATGCCTCATTGAGTGTTTCCGGAGCGAATACATACTCTTGGAATACAAGCAGTACCGGTAGTTCAATAGTGGTGAGTCCAACGACATCAATCACTTACTCGGTAAACGGTACCAGCACTGCAGGATGTATAGGCACAGCTACAGCGCAAGTAATTGTAAATTCACTGCCAACAATTTCTGTAAATAGTTCAACAATTTGTGCGGGGCAAAATACAACATTACAAGTTTCAGGTGCAAACACCTATTCTTGGAACACAGCAAGTACAAATAATTCAATTGTTATTTCGCCAAGTGTTAGCACGGTTTATAGTGTTACCGGCACGTCTTCGATTGGTTGTGTAAAAACTTCAACTACACAAGTTCTGGTTAATTCATTACCAACATTAAGCGTTAATTCGGGAAGTATTTGCTCAGGCAACACATACACCATTTCTGCCAATGGTGCTAGTATTTATTCTTGGAATTCCGGACAAACCTCCAATTCAATTGTTGTTACCCCAAGTTCAACTACTTCTTACACAGTAATTGGTTCATCACTTGGCTGCTCTGTTCAAGCATTGAGCAGTATTTCTGTTATTGCCACACCAACTATAGCTGTTAATTCTCCTAGCATTTGTTCAGGATCGAGCACAACATTGTCAGCTTTGGGTATTAGCACGTATACATGGAGTAACAATAGCAATTCATCAAGTATCGTTGTATCACCATCTGCAACTTCAAATTATACAATAAGTGGCGGGCAAAATGGTTGTGCCAACACTAAAACCACATCAGTTATTGTTTATAATACACCTACTATTTCTTTAAATACTTCAACTGCTATTTGTAAAGGTGCTACAATTACTCTGATTACAACCGGCGCTTCAACATATACTTGGAGTAATGCTGTTGTTGCACAAAGTATTGCGGTAAGTCCTACCGTTACAACTACTTACTCAGTTGTTGGTATGTCAGCACAGGCTTGCTCAAATACTGCGATTACAACCATAAGTGTAAATGCAGTTCCTTCCGTAAGTTTGAATTTATCAAAATTAACTTATTGCAAGGATGATGCAAGCACTTCTGTTACCTACACTGGCACTCCTTCAAATGGCACCATAGCAGGTATTCCCGCTCCAATGAATATTGGCACATATACAGTTACTTATGCTTTCAGCGGATCAAATTCTTGTGTTGGGTCTGATGCAAAGGTAATTTCAGTTACAGCTTGCACTCAACTTGAAGTTTTGAATTTAAACTCCTCAATCAATGTGTATCCAAATCCTTTTAATGATATAATTATCATTTCAGGATTGTCTGATGTAAATACAACTCAAATTGATATTAGCGACTTGAATGGTCAAAAAATATTTTCTGAGATCAGCAACAATAGCAAGGCTACAATTGATTTATCAAAACTGGAAAAAGGATTGTATTTATTGAAGCTGACTTTAAATTCTGAAACAAAGTTGTTTAAATTAATAAAACAATAATCACTTGATGTGATTATTTTCCTTTTATAGGTGGTGTAAAAATTAAATAGCAAAGTAGTTTTGGTTGATAAAACCTAAACTATGAAAACTTTAAAACTGCAATTATTTTTATGTTTACTTTGTGCATTCATTCTAAGTAAAGCCCAATTTAACCCGGGCAATCTAGTGGTGCTGCAAGCCGGCGATGGCAATAGCAGCCTTGCAGGTACCGGCAATCCAATTGTATTACGAGAGTTTAATACATTGGGTCAGTCAAGTTTTAGTTTGGCCATTCCCTTTACTGGCAACAATGCCATGGTGATTCGGGGTAACGCCGTTTCAGAAGGTTATATATCACGGTCGGCAGATAATTTTTACATCGTGTTTGGTGGCTATATGCAAGCGCTGCCCAATGCTAACACACTTAATAGCACCGCCGCTTCAAGTATTCCCAGAGGCATTGCCCTGGTGGATGTAAACGGCACGGTTTTAGTACCTGCTACCTGTTCAATTAGTTCCTTGGCCTCGGGTGACATTCGCGCAGCCACTGCTGCCAATAGTTTGAACCTGTGGTCAAGCAGCTCGAGTCAAGGCACTTCTTATTTTGGTTCTGCTTCGGCTGCCAGCAATGTTCAAAACAGCAAAAGCAATTTAAGGGCTGTACATATTTTTAATAATCAACTCTACATTTCATCTCAAGTGGCCTCAGGCACTCCCGCTGATATTGGTGTTTACACAGTTGGCAGCGGCACACCAAACACATCTGCACAAACCGTTAGTACAGTGATCAATGCCGGTACCGGTGCTTTACCCGGACAGTTTTATTTTAATGCTGCCGGCAACATTTGTTACATTGCTGATGCACGCAGCTCTTCAGCAGGTGGCATCCAAAAGTGGGTGCAAACTGCGGGTACATGGTCATTGGCTTATACCCTGCCAACAGGCACAAATGCAGTAGGGGCTTTTGGTGTGGTGGCTGATTTTTCAGGCACCCAAGCCAAGGTGTATGCCACCACCGCCGAAAGTTCAGGCAATCGATTAGTGTCTATTATAGATGTTGGCGTTAGTTCTACCGCCACCACTTTGGCTACTGCAACCACCAGCAATACAGCTTTCCGCGGTTTGGCTTGGTCGCCCTTAAATTATACTTGTTTTCCTGTTAGTGTAATCACAACATCGAATAATGCGCCAATTTGTTCGGCTCAAAATTTGTCATTGCAGGTACAGGTTTCGGGTTCTGCGCCAATTACCTATTCGTGGTCAGGACAAGGTGTGTTTAGCAGCAATAGCGCTTCTCAGGTAATCGTCAACCATTCGGCATCGGGTGTTTACACAGTGACATTAAGTAATGCTTGCGGCACTGCCAGCGCAGGAATTCAAGTCAGCATAAACCCTACACCAAGCCTCATTGCAAACGCCGCAGGTATCTGTGCAGGTGGCATTGCAACAATCAGCGCGAGCGGGGCGAATACCTATACTTGGAACAACATCAGCACCGTTTCAAGTTTTACTGCAAGTCCTGTGGTCACCACCATTTACACCCTAAACGGCACATCAGCCCAAGGATGCTCGGCCAATACGGTTACCACAGCCATCATTGTTGCAGCTTCACCAAGTTTAATTGTCAACACGCCTACTGTTTGTGCAGGTGCTACGGCCACAATTTTGGCCCAAGGTTGTTCTACATATACATGGGCCAATGGCGGTAACAGTACTTCGCTAGTGGTTAGTCCAACGCTCACATCACAATATTCCTTGAGCGCCAATGCATCCGGTTGTCTCAATACCGTTAGTGTGATAGCCACTGTGATTGTAAATGCATTGCCAAGTCTCAGCATCACCAATGCACAAAAATTGTTTTGTAAATCTGATATGGATGTTGTGTTAACCGCCACGCCTATGGGTGGTGTTTTTTCAGGCCCTTTTGTAAGCGGCAATTTATTTAGCCCTTCAACAATAGGTCAATACACTGTTGCTTACAGCTACACTAATACCAACCGCTGTGCCAATTCTTGTAAAGAAAGTTTTAATGTAGATGCCTGTGTTGGTCATCGCGAAGAAAATTTGATGGAGGGATTTAGTGTTTATCCAAATCCTGCAAGTAATATGGTGTACATCAAAAGTTTTATTTTAAAACCCTTTCATTTATTGTTATGCGATGTTTTGGGAATTGTGCTTTTTGATTGCGCAATCGAAAATAACGAAACTGTTATATATACAGAAAACTTACCAAAAGGTCTTTATTATTTGTATACAAAAGAAGGTACCTGGCCGGCAAAACGATTCATAAAAGAATAGAAAGAAGGCAAATGGCAGCATTTTATTCTGTAATTTTGCATTTAATTTTATGCAAGATATTTTAAATGAATTAGGCTTAAAAGCCATCAATGATGGTTGTTCTACCGGGCAAAATTGGTTTTCTAACGGTCCTATACTCGAATCCCATAGTCCGGTTGACGGTAAACTCATTGCCCGATTAAAAACAGCTTCTGAAGAAGATTATCAAAAAATAATTACCACTGCCCAACAGGCATTTATTTATTGGCGAGAAGTTCCGGCGCCAAAGCGTGGCGAAATTGTTCGTCAGTTTGGTGACAAACTCCGCCAAAAAAAGGCTTCGCTTGGCAAATTGGTTTCATACGAAATGGGAAAATCATTACAAGAAGGTTTAGGTGAAGTGCAAGAGATGATTGACATTTGTGATTTCGCTGTGGGTTTATCACGACAACTATATGGCCTCCAAATGCACAGCGAAAGGGTCAAACACCGTATGATGGAACAATGGCATCCATTAGGACTTGTTGGCATTATTTCTGCGTTTAATTTTCCGGTGGCTGTGTGGAGTTGGAATACCGCCTTATCATGGATTTGCGGTGATGTTTGTATTTGGAAACCTTCCGAAAAAACACCTTTGTGTTCTATCGCTTGTCAAAATATTTGGAATGAAGTAGCCAAAGAAAATCATTTGCCCGAAGGCATTTCTTGTATCATTAATGGTGATTATAAAGTAGGTGAAAGTTTGTCGCACGATACCCGCGTGCCTTTAATTTCAGCAACAGGCTCAACACGCATGGGTAAAAAAGTAGGCGTGGCTGTGGCCGAACGTTTTGGCAAAAGTATTTTAGAATTGGGCGGTAATAACGCCATTATTGTAACCGAAAATGCTGATTTAAACATGACCATTGTTGGGGCGGTGTTTGGCGCGGTAGGTACGGCCGGTCAACGTTGTACCAGTACCCGTCGTTTAATTATTCATGAAAGCATTTACGATAAAGTAAAAGAGAGTTTAATAAAGGCATATGCCCAAATAAAAATTGGTAATCCTTTAGATGAACACATGCACATGGGTCCATTAATTGACAAGGCAGCAGTGCAATTGTATGTTGATGCTTTGGCAAAAGCCAAAGAAGAAGGTGCTAAATTATTGGTGCCGGGTGGCGTATTGGAAGGCGCCGGCTACGAAAGCCATTGTTATGTGAAGCCTGCCATTGTTGAAGGCAACAACAATATGAAAATTGTGCAACACGAAACCTTTGCACCTATTTTATATTTAATTCAATACAAAACACTCGAAGAAGCAATTGCCATTCAAAACGGAGTACCGCAAGGTTTATCAAGTGCCATCATGACTGTAAATTTGCGTGAAGCAGAAATGTTTTTAAGTGCAAAAGGCAGTGATTGTGGTATTGCCAATGTAAACATTGGTACCAGCGGTGCTGAAATTGGTGGTGCTTTTGGCGGCGAAAAAGAAACTGGCGGCGGACGTGAAAGTGGCTCTGATGCTTGGAAAGCTTATATGCGTCGACAAACCAATACCATCAATTACAGCGATACTTTACCATTAGCGCAAGGCATTAAGTTTGATTTGGGTTAAATATTTCTGTTTAGAAAGTTGAATCGACACTAATTTTATTGGGCCAGCACGGCTTCTTCTTTAAAAGGATTTCGCGGCGTGTAAGCACTTGGCTCTAGTAGGGCCATCAAAGGCTTTTGAATTAATTTGGAAACCGTGTTTTGTGGTTTAATATAACAAAGTAAATCTTGCGACAATGCACCAACCGTTGTTTTAATTTCTGAGGCAGTTCTACCCAAGTTTAATTTTTCGGCTTTTTGTTCTATGGCCACTTTAATTAAATCGTACAAAATGTTTTGATATAAACAATAATCGAGGTTGTAGTCATAATTTAGTCCAATGTAATGGGCCTCAACAATGCCACGATTGTTAACGATGTAAGAATAAAAGGCCACCAATTTATCTTCTAAATAAAATCCCTTCACAAAAAACTTGTCCTCAAAATGTTCGCGACAAGCAGCAAAATAATTGCCGGGTAATTTCATCAGTTTAAAACGGGCCTCGTTAAAAATCGACTCATACAAGGTATAAATGTCACTGTTCATTGCCACCACATCATCGGTACTTAATGTTTTGATTTGGATGCCGTTAAATTTTTTGAAAATAGACTTCGCGCGGTTTCTATATTTTTTCGAAAACAGTTGTATATACTCTTCAAGCGAAGCAAGTGCGGGCGGAATATCCACCACCATATTGGGCTCAACAGAAAAAGTGCGGTATTTTTCTTTCACAAATATTTGTTCGGGCTTTAAAGGCAACTCAAAATCTTTGATTAATGTGGCAGAGATGGCATTTTTTAATTTGTCTTCTTTTGAAATAATTTCAGTTAAACTCAATACCATTTGGTGCACCAAGGTTTCATCAATACCAGGTTCAAAATAAAAACCATATTTGCCGCTGATTAAATTATTGCCGCAGGTAATGAGCCGCATCATGGTTTCTTGGTGATTGGCCAACACATATTTTTTGAGCATTTGCGCGTGTTTATTCGCGGAAGGTTGATTGGCCAAATCGGACAGCATGCCAGCGTTAAAATCACTGATTTGAAAATACATGATGCCGCAAGCTTTGCCCTCGTGCTGAACTAAAGCATATCGCCACATCAATTTGGCAAAATTTGAAGACTCAATAATTTGCAGGTAATCGCGGTGTAAAAAAATGCCACTTTGCTTGGCCAATGCATTCCATTCTTTTGCCGGAATATGCGCCGCTTTTTCAAAAAGGCAGAAGGTAAAGCCTGGGGCTAATTCGCGTTGAGGCAGAAATCTTTTTTTGGAGGAAACGGGTTTGCAAAAACCTAACATAGATGACAAAATTAATGAATTATGCCAAGTTCAAAGCCAAACCTTTCCTAAATAAAGTGAATTTTTAATCGCATTCCTTCGCTTTCCGTCCTTGCTAAATGTTTATATTAGGCTCACTAAATGGCATTTGATTTTACCAAACATACCGCCGTCGATCAGGTGGGAATTGAAGAACGGGTATTGCGTTTTAATACACGCAGTATTAAAAATGAAAGTAAAAGTAAGGCCTTGAAATTGGCGCTGAGCATGATAGATCTCACCACCCTCGAAGGCAAAGACACCGATGGTAAAGTGAAACAAATGTGTCAAAAAGCCATGCACCCTTTTGCAGATATGCCTGATTTGCCAACAGTAGCAGCAGTATGTGTGTATCCCAACCACGTCAAAACAGCCAAACAAGCTTTGCGCGGATCCAATGTAAAGGTGGCTTCAGTGGCAACCGCCTTTCCTAGCGGCAATAGCCTTCTGTCCATAAAAATGGAAGAAACCAAATGGGCGATTGATCAAGGGGCCGATGAAATTGACATGGTGATAAACCGAGGGGCTTTTTTTAAAGGGGAATACCAAAAGGTGCATGATGAAATTGCAAGTATTCAATCATTGTGCAACAAAGTACGCTTAAAAGTAATTTTAGAAACAGGGGAATTATCGAGTCTCGACAATGTGCGTAAAGCCTCTGAAATTGCCATTAATGCGGGCGCTGATTTTATTAAAACTTCAACCGGTAAAATCAATGTAGCCGCCAACATGGCGGTAACACTGGTAATGCTTGAAACCATTAAGGACCATTTTATCAAGACAAAAAAAATGGTGGGTATGAAACCGGCAGGCGGCATTTCAAGCGCCAAACAAGCCATTCAATATTTGGTGATGCTGAATGAAACATTGGGACCGGATTGGTTAAGCCCGCATTGGTTCCGCTTTGGCGCCAGTAGTTTGGCCAACGACATCATTTTACAACTGGGCAAAGAAAAATTCGGACAATATTATAGCAAGGATTATATATCTATAGACTAAAAAATTTTTAATTTTTAATTCAACATTTTTAATTTTTATGAATTGGCAATACGCTCCCGCAAAGGAATCTACCGAACAAATCAAGTTACAAAAAAGGTATCAGCATTTTATCAATGGGGAATGGACCAAGCCGAATTCAAAAAAATATTTCAGCAGCATCAATCCCGCTACAGAAGAAGTTTTGGCGGAGGTGGCTTTGGGCAATGCCAAGGATGTGGATTTGGCCATGCAATCGGCAGCGAATGCTTACAATAAAGTATGGAAAAAAATGCCCGCCAAAGAAAGGGCCAAATACATTTTCAGAATCGCCCGCATGATGCAAGAACGTGCCCGCGAATTAGCACTCATTGAAACGCTAGATGGAGGCAAACCCATTCGCGAAAGCAGAGATTTTGATGTGCCCATGGCCGCCAACCATTTTTTTTATTATGCCGGTTGGGCCGATAAATTGGCCTATGCTTTTCCGAACAAAAATCCAAAACCCATTGGCGTAGCGGCGCAAATTATTCCTTGGAATTTTCCTTTGCTGATGGCTGCCTGGAAAATAGCCCCGGCATTGGCTTGTGGCAATACTGTTGTTTTAAAACCTGCCGAAACCACACCACTAACGGCTTTGGTTTTGGCGCAAGTTATACAGGATTGTGATTTACCTCCCGGCGTGGTGAACATCATCACGGGTGATGGCGATGTAGGCGCTGAGATGGTAAAACATCCTTTGGCGAATAAAGTGGCTTTTACCGGCAGTACCGAAGTGGGCAAATCCATTCAAAGAGAATTGGCCGGTACAAATAAAAAGTTAAGTCTCGAATTGGGCGGAAAAGCCGCACAAATTGTATTCGACGACGCGCCCATTAACCAAGCAGTAGAAGGCATCGTAAATGGCATCTTCTTTAACCAGGGCCATGTGTGTTGCGCGGGCTCACGTTTATTTGTGCAGGAATCTTGTGCCGATGAAGTAATCGCAAAATTAAAAAGCAGAATGCAGACCTTGATAGTGGGCGATCCTTTGGATAAAAACACCGACATCGGCGCCATCAACTCAAAAGCACAATTGCAAAAAATAAAAATGTATTTACAATCGGGTATCGACGATGGTTTGGAAATGTTTCAATGCAACACATCATTGCCAAGCAAAGGTTTTTATTGCCAACCCACTTTATTTTTAGGAACCGCCCAAAGCATCCGTGTGGTGAAAGAAGAAATTTTTGGTCCTGTTTTATGCATACAAACATTCAGAACTATTGAAGAAGTGATCGAAAAAGCCAATAACATTCCTTATGGTTTAAGCGCCGGGGTATGGACCGACAAAGGTGCTAAGATCTTTAACTTAACATCCAAATTGCGCGCCGGTGTTGTTTGGGCAAATACCTATAATAAATTTGATCCCGCTTCTCCCTTCGGCGGATACAAAGAAAGCGGCTTCGGAAGAGAAGGTGGTCTATACGGCTTAATGCCTTATCTTGAATTGTGATATCTGAAAAACTCAAATATTTTCTAAATATTCAATGGCTCATGTTTTTTATTGCCTTGTCGGTGATATGGGTAAACATCAACCACGAGCGCTGGCATAGCAAAAACGTCATTCTGCATGATGTGGTAAATTATTATGGCTATTTACCTGCCCTTTTTATTGAGCAGGATTTATCACTCTCATTTTTAAAACAAGAAGTTTCACCAAATAAAATATACCGTTACACGCCCAATAAAACCCCCAATGGTAATTACGTCTTCAAAGCGAGCATGGGCATGGCTTTGACTTATTTGCCTTTTTTTGCATCCGCACATTTATTTGCCAAGACTTTTGCTTACGAAGCCGATGGTTTTTCTGAACCTTATCATTTTGCCATCTTGTGTTCTTCTCTGTTTTATTTTCTAATTGGGATATTTTATCTACACAAAGTGTTGAAGCGTTATTTCAATGATGTGATTGTGCTTACTGTTATTTTTTGTCTTTGTTTTGCCACGAATGTTTTTTATTATTTAACCATTGCCGGCGGATTATCGCACATTGTGGGATTCAGTCTCATGGCTGCATTCATGCATTATTTCATTAAATGGTATGAGCAGCCAAAAATAAAATATAGTCTGATTTTAGGATTCATTTTGGCTTTAGCGGTATTGGTGCGTCCAATCAATGGCTTGATGGTTTTGCTTTTTTTACTCTACAACATCCAATCATGGGAAGGTCTCAGAGCGCGTTTAAAATTTTATACTGCAAATAAATTTGTACTAGTCTTAATGGCCATAACTGCTTTCGTACTTGTGCTGCCACAATTATTATATTGGAAGTTCATCAGTGGTCAATACTTCTTTAACTCTTATGTGGGCGAACATTTTTTCTTTAATCATCCGCATGTATTTTACGGACTCTTTAGTTTTAGAAAGGGTTGGTTGATTTATACACCGCTGATGATCCTCGCAGTAATTGGCTTATTCACCTTAAAAAAACAACTGCCTGCTTTTTTTATTGCTCAGCTTGCTTTTGTGGCCATTTACATTTATGTGGTTTTTTCATGGTGGTGTTGGTGGTATGGCGGTTCATTCGGTCAGCGCGCTTTAATTGATATCTATTCGGTTTTGGCCATTCCCTTAGCTGTTTTTTTAAATTTTTTAAAACTAAAATCTGTGGCGAAAACCAAATGGCTACATCTTTTTTTGATTTTTTGTTTAGTCCTTAATATCTGGCAAACCACGCAGGCCAAATACAATATCATTCATTACGATAGCATGACCGGAAGCAATTATTTTAGGGTTTTGTTTACGATGACAAAACAAGACAATCGAGAAATGTATTTACAACATCCCGATTACGAAAAAGCCCTGAAAGGCGAAGAAGAATACCACTAAACATCTTTTACTTTCCATGAAAGTTTTAGGCATCGTTTACTTTACAAGTGTTTCATTAAAATTCAATTCACGCAACTCTGCTCTGAGCCTTGCCATGGCCTGCGCACGCGAATTTTCCGAAACTTGAAAATTGTCATGTACTTTTAACTTAATCTTTTGCACTTTACCTACACACAGCTCTCAATTGCATAATGTTTCAAGCAACTCAATTCCCTGTGCGGTGGCATTGGCACGGCGCGATGCCGGAGCGGGAAGGAATTGCCGTGCCTTGTTTTCTTTTGTTTCTTTTC
>JBAXXZ010000011.1:0-13754 GCA_037127575.1 Bacteroidota bacterium
CAATAATCCAAAGGGTTGTTTGGTTTTTTCATTCACCGGCATTTTTGCAACCAAATAATTTGAACCAATTTCAATGAAATTAATTTCAAAAAACTCGCCAAGGGTATTTTTGTTTAACTCATTTAGTAAATCCAAAGTAATTTCACCTTGCCATATATTTTTTGTTTCCATCAGGCATTAGCGTCGTCTTCGAAATAATACACTTTTATTTGTACCGCGTTTTTACTCAAGTCAATTTTGCCGATCACCAAGCGTTGTACATTAATACCGGTGCGATTTTTGATGTCTTCTATCAACAAGGATTTGTTTTCCTTTTTTATGTACTCAAGTTTATCGTATGTAATGGTTTGACTTAATTCATGTTGATGGTTCGATTGAAATTCGATGGTGTATGAAAATGCCAGAATTAGTGCATTGATGCCGATTAAAAAAGCATATTCGTAGATGTCACTTGCACCCTTAATTTTTGCCACTGCACTAATTAACCCAATGGCTATTACCAAAAAGAGATAGGTCATATCCTTCAATGAAATTTCTTCCGTCTTATAACGTAACATGCTGAAAACAGCAAATAGGCCAAACGCCGCACCCATACTTAAATCAACTTTGTTAAGCAAAAAGCAAATTAAAAAAATAACCAGGTTAAATGTAAAATAGGTGAAGAATAAGTCCTTTTTTTGGTAGGTTTTATAATAAAGCCCGCGAATTAAAATGCCAATACTAAACAAATCAATGAATAATCGCAAGCCCAATTTAACAACTATTTTTTGTGTGGCAGCCAAATCGGTTAAACCCAAATCTTCGGGCAGTTGAAGTAGTGTTAATAACAGCATGCGAAGGTTATATTATTATGGATAAACTTAAGCAATCTTTCGGAATAATACTCTTACAGGCATGAAAAAATTAACAGAATGAAAAAAAATTAACCTTCTCTTAATAGTAAGTATATGTGTACTTTTTTGTCGACAACAAATGATTTTGCGCATCAAAGGTCTTCTTTTCGAGTTTCAATCCCTTGGAATCATAAGAAAATAAAAATTTCTTAATCAATCGGAACTTACTATTAAATAACATTTCCTCCACTTTTTGATTCTGAAAATTGTATTTCATTGTTCTTATTTCCAGCATTTGATTTTGTAGATTAAACTTTTGCTCGGTGATTAAATCACCATGCTTATTATAATTGTATTTTTTTGTTGAGATAAAAACACCGCTATCGTTGTAATTGGTTTCCTCAATTAATAATCCGGCTTGGTTATATGTATTTTTTGAATCAAACAGCTTTTTTTTGCCGCTTATTTGCGTAACGGTGCATGATTGAATTTTATTCTTAGTGATTTGTTTTTTCTTTTGAGCTGCCATGAAACCCGTTTGAAAAAAAAGTAAGACGATGAATACAAGTTGGCGAGGATGAAAAATATTTGAATTGAGTTTCATCATATTAAGATTCACTTTCTAGTTCCATTATTGCATCATTAAAATTCACAAAATCAATCCCATTGTTTTTTAAGTACTCCACAAGCCACATGTACCAATTGAGCCATGTTTTGAATGAATGTGAAAAGTAACGGTCATGAAAATCGATGCCAAGGTATTTTAAGTTCATATCGGCAGCCTTATCAATTAGTTTGATGGTATTTTCCTTGGCTTTTTCAAAATTTATGGATTGCCAACTTTTATAATTTTCAATAATCCAACCATCCATAATTTGAAAAGGAAATTCCCACATATTACCTATTTTATATGGATTTTTAAAAGCATGTTCGGTGCTATCATAAGTGTACCCAGCCTTTGCAAGCATTTGATAGGTGTTATTGGTATTGCGCACATAATGCATTCGAATTCCAAATTGTTGTTGATTGGTGAGTTGATGAAATAACTGAAACTCACTTTGAATGAGATCAGCCTTATCATATTCAATACCATGCAAAGCGAGTTCACATTTTCTACTCAACATTTGTTCAATCCAAACCGCAGCTGCTTCATTTGAATAATTAAGCCCTACGCCTTTATTCACAGCAACAAAAAACGATGAAGGCACTTTATTGATATTATTAAAAGTAATGAGCTCATCAATATTTTGCCATTTGTTTTTTAGAATGTCCGACCATCTTAACATGTATTCATGTGCAGATATTTTTCCTGACAGCAATTCAATGTGCATGCGCATGAAGTACTTCGGTAATATAACATCGCGAAATAAATGCTCTGAAACAGTGATGTGGTCAATATCGTGTGAAATAATTGCTTTCATTAAATCGGCAATCCTCCTTTCAGCTTTAACAACAAAGCAACAGTAGGCTTTACATCTTCAATACAACTGTAACTTTTGAGTTCACCGCCAAATTCCCTAAAATATCTTTCAATAGATTTATTCATTGATCCTTCAAAATCAAAGTAAACCAACCCTTGTTTTTTAGCTTTCAAAATGCATTGCCACATACAGGATACATGGGCACCATGGTGTTTATTTTGATCGTCAAATCCACCGAATAAGTACATGCTTTTTCCGCCATATTGAATACAGAAGGCAGTGGCCAAGTAGTCTTGCCCCAGTCGTGCTGTAAACGCGTAACTATTAGAATTACTGGCAAATTCGGTTAAAATATTTTTGATGATGTTGGCATTTTTGTTCTTTTCGTTTCGATTCAAACTCTTTAAAACCAAATCATAAATGCGTTTTTTATCCTCTGATATTTCAATTAGAAGTCCGTCCTTTTCAGCCTTTTTAATGCTTTTTCTTTTTTCAGATGATAAATTGTTCCACAGTTGTTCTTCACTTAAACTTAAATCAATCAGGTAAGTAAAACGGTTGCGTGATTGGAATTTTTGCCAGATAAAAGGTTGCGTGTCGACAATATTGATTGGTAAATTAATATTGAAATAATCGTAAGAAAGGGATTTAAAATATACTGCCAAGGCTTCTGAAATCTCCTTATCAAAGGTATTTTTACCCACAATAGATTCCGCCGGGTTAACATAAAACAATTCAATATGCGGTGCGTAAGGCGGGGTAATGATAAATTTAAAACTTGATTTTTTAAATATATAATAAACAAAACAACCAATCACATCATTGTTTTTGTTAAATATTGCGCAGGATTGAATTTGTGATGCTTCATATACATCGAGCCATTTTTTCGAATTAAACACCAAAGCATTTTTTTCACAAAACAATTGAAATTGTTCGGCGTACCCTGAATCTTTATGAATAATTTCTATTTTCAAAAGGATGAACGCTTTTTAAATTTTAGGGCCAACTCAAGCATGATGTTGGCTTTATTAATGGTGTAATAGGGAACCAATTCAGGGCCAAAACTTCGGAAGAACTTTTCTACGCCTTTAAGCATGGAGCCTTCAAAATCAAAAACCTCACATGATAATAGCTTGGCCTTTTCAATGCATTTTAATACAAGAAGATTATTAATGCCTTGCACTTTAACCTCTTTGTCAATTCCCGCCAATAAATAGTAACAGTTTTTTTTGTCGTAAACGCAAAAAACGGTGCCAATTATTTTATCATCAAGAAATGCCTGCATGGCAAATGAATTTGAAGGTTCAGAGAATTCCGTAAAAATGGCTTTCAATTCCGATTCATACACATTTGCTCCGGCCTTGTGTAAGCTTTGAGAAAAATAATGATAAAGCGATTCTTTGTTCATGCTGCTTTCGCGAACCACAACTTGTTCTTTAATCGCTTTATTGATGGCATTTCTATTTTTGGCATCAAAATTACTTTGAATCACTTCAATGCTTTGAAGTAAGTTAATTCGATAAGTGTAATGCGGCACAACCTTATAATTTTTCCAAAAAAACGGTTGCATGTCCTTTATTCCTGATGGAAAGGCAAGCACACATAATGCAAACTTCTGGTTTTCCAGAAAATCGCAAACCGAATGCATAATTTCCTTCGAAAAATTTAATTCGCTTGATACATTTTTACTTTCATGCTTAAAAAACAAGGCACAGTGTGGCGTATAAGGAGGTAGTTTAATAAACTTTAATCCAAACTTTTTTGTGTTTACAAAATAAAAAGCACCTATTAATTGGTGTTCATCTTTATAGATACCCATCATTGTTAAGGCATCCTTGTATACAGCCAACCACTTTTCACCGGCAAAAACACCAATGTGCTGTTCAGCCATGCTTGAAAAAATTTCTTTTGATATGATTGGTTTTAAAATCAACTTACTCTTCTGTAACGCTTAAAATATTGTGGTAATGCGTAATCATGTCGCTCAAATTATTTTGCCAATCGTAAAGGGCTAACACGTGCTGTCTTGCTCTTTTACCAAGCGCTTGGCCAAAAGCTTTATCGTTCAGCAATTTTTGTATGGCCTCAGCAATGGCCTCAGCGTTTTTTTTAGGGACTATTACTCCAAATTCACCATTTGCCACAACTTCCATTAATCCACCTACATCACTTACCACAACAGGTTTTTCGCAAGCCATGGCTTCTACAGCTGCAACACCAAAACTTTCACTATCATCAATCGACACATTTAAAAATATATCCAACAAATTGTGGTAATAATTTATTTCATGAAAAGGAATTCGTCCCGTGACTTCAAATACCTCCTGCAATCCTTTTTCTTGAATCTTTTGTTTATACGATTGTAGGTCGGCTCCTGGACCAATTAAATAAAATTTAAAAGCTTGGAACTTGTTCTTTTCCGATACTATTTTTGCGGCATCGATAATATAATTGATGCCATACTTTTCTTCAATCGGTTTAATGGTACCAATGTGAATCACTGATTTATCCTTATTCGGCATCTCCATCAAGCTGAAATTTTTAATATCAACCCCGAAAGGAGTGACTAAAATTTCTTTATTGGTGTATTTTTTTATTTCAAGTTTCATGATTTGGCTGGTCGACATAATCAAATCAGCCTTTTTTAAATTGTACTGAAAAACTTTTTTATGCAATTTCGATCGACCGGGAAAATCATAAACATCAGAACCCCAAACCGATAAAATAAATGGATGAAAACCCGAAAGTGAGCCAATAATCCCGTAACTGGTTGCATAATGTGCGTGCAAAATATCGGGTTTAAAGTGCTTAATGATTTTTTTAAGAATACTTACATACTTAAAATAGGCCAATTTAGTGAGCGTGCTTTCAGCATTGATCTTTTCTTCAGGCTCATAAAACAGTGTAATATTTGGGTGATGATACCACTCGTAAGAAGCTTTATTGAAACTAAACAAACCAATTTTTATACCGCTATCGGCAAGACCTAGCGCCCATTTTTCGGTGTGTTCGCTGTATGTATCAGATAAAAGCAGAACTTTCAAAAGCTTTGTGTTTTACCCGTAAATATATAGTTAAAAAACACAGTTTGTGTGTGCCTGTATGCAAAAAATTTTATGCGGTACCTTTTCTGAAATGGGCTCAAAATTCCAAACAAGATTAACCTTAAAAGAATGTGTATTTGAACAAAAATTGCGGCCAAAATAACATGAATTTTATTTTGATGTTTTTTTAAATATTTGAGCTTGCTCATTAATTGGTTGGCAATGGCCACTTTGTAATTTTTTTTACCCGACTGTCCAACATAGTGCATCACTTTCCAATTTGGAAAATACACTATTTGCATGCCTGCTTTACGTCCTCTCACACATAAATCAATATCTTCCATCCAAAACAAATTGCTGTCAAATCCATTTAATTCGGCATAACAATTCGATGACATCATTAAACAAGCACCGGATAAACCGAATGCATTTTGACCAAGAATATCCTTTTTCGATTTTTGAACAAAATACGACAAAAAGAATGCTTCCATCGCAATACTCTTAATACCTGACACTTCGAACACAGAAGCCTGTTCACTGCCATCGCTGTTTAATAATTCAGCCCCAATAATACTTCGCGGATTTAGCTTCAAATAGTCAATGGCCAATAAAATATCAGTGTTTAAGAGTTTGGCATCAGGATTAAAAATCAACACAAACTCACCTGAAGCCAAAACAAAACCTTGGTTGTTAGCCCGCGAAAATCCGGCATTGTAATCATTGACGATGGTTTTAACATCGGGAAACTGTTGCCTTACTTTTAGAATTGTACCGTCGACTGAATGATTATCAACCACAATCACCTCGTAAGGCAAGTCGATTAAAGCCAAAGATTTTAGGCAGTCTGCCAAAAAATCCCAGCAGTTATAACTTACAATGATAATGCTGACTGTTGGCTTCACGTTTAGATTTTTCACAAAAATAACCTTAATTTTAAACTGTGATGTACAAGCCTTTAAAAATTGCCTACTTATCTTCCGAAACGCCAATAAATAAAAGAGTTTGGAGCGGAACACATCACAATATTTACAAAAGCTTACAACAATTGGCTGATGTTGAAATTCTTGGTCCATATGAACCACGATTAGCAGTTTTAACTGGTAAAATCATCCATAAAGTTTGTATGCTGGTGTTTGGCAAACGTTATGATTATCGACATAGTATTTTCTTAAGTAAAAGTTATGCGCGATTTTTTTCAAAAAAACTCCTACAACTTCAGCCTGATTTGATTGTAGCGCCTGCTGCTTCGTGCGAAATTGCCAGGCTCAATACCAAAATACCAATCATTTATATTACCGATGGCACCTTTGCATCCTGCTTAAATTATCATAAAAGTCTCAGTAATCTTATCAAATATTCTGTAACCGAAGGAAACAGCATAGAAAAGTTAGCTATCTCGAAAAGTACGGCTGTGATAGTGTCCTCTGACTGGGCTGCCAATTCGGTTATACGCGATTACCAAGCAAATGCTAAAAAAGTAACCATTTTGCCATTTGGCGCCAATTTCGATTTATTGCCAAGCAGAGATGAATTAAATTTTGATTCACATCAAATTTTTAAATTATTGTTTGTTGGTGTTTATTGGCAAAGCAAGGGGGGCGACATCGCTTTCCGAGCTTTTAAAATTCTACGCAGCAAAGGTTATTCAGTTAGCCTAACGGTTGTTGGCTGTGAGCCACCGCCTGACGTTAAAGATTCAGAATTAAAATGTATTCAGTTTATCGATAAAAACAACAGTGAAGGTCAAAAACAATTATCAAACATATACAAACATCACCAACTTTTATTATTGCCTACCCGATTTGATTGCACACCAATAGTAATTAATGAAGCAAGTGCCTTTGGCATTCCATGCTTGGTATCGAATTCAGGCGGAGTACAAGGGCATTTAAAAGAAAACATCAATGGTAAATTGATTGATTACAACGATCTTGGCGAACAGTTTGCATTCGAAATTGAACAATTTATATTACATCCAGCAAGCTACCTAGCATTGCGAAAAAGTAGCCGCGAATATTTCGAAAGTACCCTCAATTGGGAACACTGGCAATTGGCATTCAAAAAAGTGATCAGCAATTTAAAAGGATAATATTAACCAATGCAATCCCCCTACCCTTCCTTAAACATGCGCAACAAACACTTTATCAGTAAAGTTAGTTTTTGTGCTAAATTGAATTTATAAACAAGCGATATCTCCGAACGGAAAAAAGTCCGAAAAGCAAAAAGTCCCAGGTTGCTGTAACCACAACTATCCCACCACATTTTGCCGATGATACGGTTAAAAGCTTTGTCGTTAAACGCTGTTAATGTTTGATTTTGATGAATTAAATTTAATAACCAGTCTTGTATATCATCCAATTCACTTTTGTGTTTGATGAAATAATTATCGCCAATAAAATTGTGTGTTTTAATTTGTTCTTCCGTGAATTGAAAACCAAGTCCACCTAGGTAATGCTGACGAATTTCGGCACATTTACGCATTTGTTCCATGCGTTTTAAATTACTAATTTGATTTACATGGTAACGGTAAATTAACAAGGGCTTATTGATGTTTACAAAATCGCCCAAGGCCGATAATTCGGTCCACAATTGAAAATCCTCGACGTGCAAATAATGACGATCGTATTCAATGTGCTTTGATTTAAACACATTTCTAATCATGGTACTTGGGTGGCAAAAACAAGGACCAAAGAGCAACAAGGATTTCAAATAATCAGAATCATTGTGCGTTGTATTTCTTTTTTTTCCCTCTTTGCTGAACGAATAATAGTCTGTTCCAACTACAATGGCCTTAGGGTTATTTTGAAAGGCTTCAATTTGAAACTTAAAACGGTCTTTAAGGGCAATGTCATCTGCATCCATGCGCGCGATGTATTTGCCTTGTGCATGTTGAATGCCGCGGTTTAAACTTTCAATCAATCCAACATTAAACCCAATGTCGATATTCACAATGCGGGGATCATTATAAGTTTGAAGTATTTCATCGGTTTTATCAATTGAACCGTCATTGATAATAATAAACTCAAAATCTGTAAAACTTTGTTGTAAAATGCTATCGATGGCTTCACGCAAAAACGCTTCACCATTGTAAACTGCCATCAATACAGATATCTCTACCGTTTTTGTTTTTTCTTGCATGCTTTGCACGGAAAGTGAAATTTATTTTACACTTTCCCAGTGATGTGCTAAGATATCAATTGAATCACTCTTAATGTTAGTGAACCAGTACTCAGGTACAAACACCCTTTTGTTAGTATGTTCATTTAACCAGGCCGCCCACCAGCTAAAACTGCTATTGGCAATGATATTATGCTTACAATGACGCATTAAAAACAAATCCCAACATGCCTTTTCCGCATGGTCAACAAAATGGGTTTTGGTTTTAAACTTAAGGTTTTCTTTACACCAATTGATGTCGTCTGAAAAAACAAAAATCTCTACATTTTTCTCGTCTAATTGAAGTTTTGAAAGTGCATTTTGATAATATAATTCACTGCAAATTCCGTGAAAAGCATTTGCTGAAGCCAATTGCACATAATCACCCCGTCGTACATGCATCGACACGCTGTTTATGGTTTGTATTTTATTAAACCAATGATCGAGTGTTTTTGGCATTGTTTCGTTCAATTCGAAATCTTGCAATAGAATCTTTCGTATGTCATTAAAATACAATTCACTTTGCCAGTATCCATTCATGTATGTATTTGCACCAAGCTTAAGAAATGTTTCATGAAATTGACTACCACTTTCTGAAAAAAATGTATTTGAAAACAACCAAGGCATTTTTCTCTGCGCCACTCTAAGCCAGCGATTTTCTTCAAATCTTGTGAATCGTTTCAATTCGGCTTCTGTGGCAATTTCTGTTTGTAATTTAAAACAACCCAATTCAAAATGTCTTTGTGTGTAAGCCCCTTCTGTTGCTTTGTCGAATCCTGTCACATCAAGTTTTAAAGACACCCCATGCCGATGCGCCAAGGCTTTCCCCGCTGCATATTGAAACATTTGGTTACCCAAACCGCCTATTAATTTTACAACAATCATTTTACTTTAAAAGACTTTGGTACAATTTTTCGTAGGATTTCGCAATGACCTCCCAACTGAATTTTTCTTGCCAATTTTTAAATGCATTTTGCGCCATGGTTTTTCGTTTATCGGCATTGTGATAAAGTACATTTAACATTTTTGTTCCTTCTTTGATATTCACGTGGCTATAACCGTCTTTATTTTTTTCAGATTCAATTACTTCACCTCCACCCGTCCATTCGCTAATTTCCTTCGAGTTTCCAGCATCCGAGGATAAAAAAGGCAGTGCTGCAGCAGCGCATTCAAACAACACAATTGGTGAACATTCAATATTTGAAGGAAACAGAAACAAATCTGCTTGCTTATATGCTGCCACCGTAAATGGTCTTGAATAAAAACCGAAAATGATTTTTTTTCGGCTAAAAAACTGATGGAAAAACCAAGTCAAACCAAACATTGGATGTTTGATATATTGTCGTTTAAAATACTCATACTTATTACCAATCATTAATAAAGTGCCACGTTTTATATCTGAACGATAAAACATTTGCACTGCCTCACGGTGCCCCTTATCACCGGTGTATGAACCAACATGTAATATTAAAAAATCATTTTTTGGAATTTGCAATTCTGTTCTGACATCTAATTCACTTGCCGGTAAAAATTCGTCAGCTGCTGCTCCGTTAGGAATGATGGTCATCTTCGTCACACCATTTTTGCGCGCAAAATTAACATCACGATAATCGTTGCTCAAATAAACATTCATGTCGTAATGCAGAATGTGTTTTCGCATATCTTCGAAGTACTGTTTGAATTCTGCCTTGTACAAGCCTGAGTAACCCGTAGGTACTGACACTTTTTTTGCTTTTATTTTTGGAAGCAAGGGTAAGGCCAAATCTGTGGCCCATTGTTGAGCGGCAAAAAAAGTAATCACATCAGTTTCTAAATTCAACAAATACGCAACATATCTTTTTTCCTCTTCAGTACTTGCAACTTTTGGATTATTCTCAATATCAAATTGTTCTATGTGAACCCCCTTCAAACTCTTAAAGTCTCGGTTTTCATGAAAACGGGTGAGCACAATCAGTTCATGACCTAAGCCTACCAAACGCTCTGAAAGCTGCTTCACAACTTCCTGCATGCCACCAACTGCCGGAAAATAGGATTCAACACAATGAACAATTTTCATTTTACAAATATTTTCGGTACAAGGTAAATAATATTTTTCGCAACACTTTTGCTTTAAATCGAATAAAAAATGAAGCTGTTTCTGATTGAATGATATGGTTCAGACTGTGCCTCCGCATATGTATTTTCTGCCTCAACAAGGCCTCAGAAATTTGATTCATTTCCAACTTTTCACGCTTACAAAATGCCTGTGCCAAATTTTTTAAAACATGGGCATGTATTTTTTTAACACGTTTTAGTTCATGCTTCTCAACATCACCAAAATTAGAATCAACAAATACCTGAACATCCTGCTGCTGAAGAGTTGGACAATATGACGAGATATTTAAAAGGGATTGATTTTTTACACGCTGCGTATAATCTTGTGTAGATTTCGACATACCTGAATTTACTTCGCGGTACTTTAATAAACATTCGCTCAAATTGGCCAATTCCCCTATTTGGGCCAAACGCGACCACAAATGATAATCCTCAAAATAACTGGCATCAACACTGTATGCGCCACAAGCCATTGCTTTTTCCTTATTAAACATCACACTGCTGTGAACAAAGGGATTGTTAAATAGCAAAGCCCATTTCAACTCAATATTGTTTATGGGATGTTGGTGATAACGGTCACTTGTGTGCCCAGCTTCATCAATAATTTCAGCCGCTGTACCTAACAACACTGTATTAGGATGACTTGAAATAAAAGCCAATTGTTTTTCAAATCGTTCAGGCAAGCTGATGTCGTCATTGTCTTGACGCGCAATATAATCCCCTTTCGCCAGAGCTAATCCCTTGTTTAAAGTTGTTGCAAGTCCACAGTTGGCATGTTTCACATACAAAATACGTTCATCTTTAAACGACAAAGCAATTTCTTCCGATCGATCAGTGGAACCGTCATTTAAAATAAGTAATTCAAAGTGCGTATAAGTTTGGTTCAGTATCGATTGAATGGATTCAGCCAAATACTTTTCGGCATTATATACAGGTAACAAAACAGATATAAATGGTTTCTGATTCATTGACGTTTTTGAAATTTTGATTGCCACAATAATAATCTAAAAATCCATTTGGGTTCCGGCACAGGATAAGCCTCGGCAGTGATTTCATCAAAACTATTCAAATGGTACCAAGCGAACAAATCTTTATAAAAAACCCGCATCTTTTTTGATGGAAATATACCCGGTAACAACTTGTGATACAAATAACAGTATTCCCCAATTTGTATGGTTTTGGTAATCGATTTAGCGGTTACCTGGCCGGGATGATGGCTGGTATTTACAATCAATGCATTGGGAATAAAAACAAAGTGCTTGTTTTTTTGAAGCAGTCGGATATAAAATTCAACATCTACCAAATACGACAGTTTTTCATCAAAAATTAATTTGGTGTTTGCGCGGTATATCATGGCAGATGGCGAACCAATTTGATTGTTGTTAAACAGCAACAAGGCATCTGTTTTTAATTCCGATAAAAATGATTGATTGGCTTGATGCAATGAAAATGTATTTTCCTTCACATTCAAAATTGTTGTGGCACAAAAGGCAAAATCTGCATTTGGATTTTTATCCAAGGCCTGAACAAAATCCCTTAAACTAAAATCATCTTTCAGCCAGTCATCATGATGCAACAACTTAATGTATTCTCCTTGTGCCAATGAAATGGCCTTGTTCCAATTAGCAGGAGAACCCAAAGCATTGTTGTTTCGGTGATAAAAATACGGAATACCTCGTCCTTGCAATTTTGCATGCACCAAGTTTTCAACTTCAGGCCTATCCGAATCATCACTCATTATTATTTCAAAATCCTTAAAAGATTGCTGGAGTAACGAATCCAAATTCTTTGAAAGAAATTCGGTTTGATTATATGTAGGAATACAAACAGATACTTTCACCATTTGATGTTATGGTTTAATAATTAATCCTTGACAAGTTGGTAACGGAAACACCAATAAACCTTTGCTTTTTGCAAATTGATCGTGTGCCAATTTTTGATTCAAACAACCGGGATAACCGTAATCATCCAATACCACAATGGCACCGGGCACCAACTTATCCCAAAAATACTCTAAGGCCGCAATTTCAGGAATTTCCGAATTCATGTCAATCGATAAAAAAGCAATTTTATCAGTTGTTACAAGTGGCAAAGTTTCAGGAATTGGACCTTTTACCAATTCTACATTATAATCCTTAAAGGTATTTTTTACACTGTCGTATAAACTGCCTTTTTGACCATAACCCAATTTTTTATTTCGGGTTAATTCATATTCACTGCTGTATTTCGGGTCCAAACCTTCAAAAGTATCCATGAGGTAGTACTTTTTGTTCAATTTTTCAAACTGCACAAAATGGGTGATGGCCCTTGTACAAAAACCTGTATACACGCCGCAATCAATAAAATCACCTTCTAATTTGGTGGCATGGTGGGCAGCACAACAAAGCATGTAAACACGCCATTGTATATCGTAATCCTTTAATAAATCACCGCCAATTTCCTTGCACAAACGATACGACTCGGCAAAATGCGGATCCTTAATAAAATCAGCATTGTGAAAAGTGTACAACAAATCGTTTTTGTAAGTGAGTTCGTCTTTTGGCAACATCACATAGTTATCCGGATTAAAATTTTTAAACTGATACAATTTTGAATAAGTATCAGGAAACAATTTCCTAGCAATAAATTTTATCATGTTTATACTTTTTTTGTTTGCCAATCACACAATGGCCTTACCACACCCGGAAACCCCATTATATAAGCTCCTCTGGCAGAGTCACCGCGCATAAAATCTTTAACAGTAAACGAAACAACACTCATTTCATGAAACAAAATGGTGAATGGTTCTATTTTTATAGCAGCCACACTCACTAAAACAACCCCTTCTGCCAACAAATTCCCCTCAATCCACATGGTGGTGCAATACACGCCCTTTTCCTTTGCAGTGGTGCGATATTCAGAAACAGTATCATGTGTATTAAACATGTTGACACCTTCCTCGTTATGAAAATTATAACTGTGGGTAAACACCATTCCCTCTTCAAGCACCTCATATTCCATGCTCACACCAATGCGTTTGGCAATATCAAATTCTTCAGCATTTTTAAATTCTGAATCATGTACTTCCACACGCAAAACTTTAATAAATGGTCCTCCCGGATTATTCCTGTCATTTCTATCCCACAAACG
Source organism: Bacteroidota bacterium (assembly GCA_037127575.1). GTDB lineage: Bacteria > Bacteroidota > Bacteroidia > B-17B0 > Aurantibacillaceae > Aurantibacillus. The sequence continues at coordinate 13,678 of JBAXXZ010000011.1, forward strand.
TTTTGAACTCAAACCTGTGTTAGTATCCAAATAGGCTTTGGCAACCTCATTCATCGCACCATTGGCTTTAATTTGCC
>JBAXXZ010000012.1:0-13659 GCA_037127575.1 Bacteroidota bacterium
TTGCTGCCATCATACCACATTGCGCCATTGGCATGATCACCGTTCGGGAATACCGCACTGTGAACATTCACAAAAATGTGATCAATTGTTCCATCATTTTCAAATTTCTGAATGGTTTCACTTAGCCATTTTAATTGAATATCCATTATGTAACCTTCGGGAGAGCCACTAACTTTGGGGTCTTGGGCTTTCCAATATTCTGTGTTTAACACAATCATAGCAACATTGTCGTATGTATATGAATACACATTTTCTTTGTAAGTTGGAAAATCGATGCTACTGTTATTAGGATCATAAACTGCTCCATCTTCGCTATCAGGTCCATTCTGTGGATGAACAAATGCTTTTGCGAAACTGGCTTCACCCGATTCTGTAGCATATGGAAACCGATCTATTTTAGCTGATTTCTTTACGACTGTATCTACTTCAAAAGCATAATAGTTTACTTCATGGTCACCAAATCCTAAATACACCGGCACCTTACTCCAAAAAGGTTCCAAGGCCCTTTTAAAATTGGCATATTCTAAAAGATGACCATCTTGGCCCGCATTGCCACCATTTGTGATGTCGCCCATGTTTTGCATGAATACCGCCTTATATTGCAAGGCAGCAGCCATTATGGCACGTGTGGTTTGATAATTGGTGCCACCAAAATCTTTTTCACCACCACCGGTATTAGCGCGATTTGCACTAGCGAAAGCGAAAGTAAAGGCTGTTCTACTGCCTGCCTTTGCTGCAGTTGTAAATTTAAAATTGTCTTTGCGCTCTCCATAAGTGATTTGGTAAGTATATTGTGTTGAAGCTTGTAATCCACTCAATTTTATTTCATGATGTTTGCTTGCTTGTTCATCTTCAAAACTTTGAGTACCGATTGCAATTTTTGTTTTAAGTGCTGTTTGGGTTTCGAAAGAAATTAAACAGCCGCTTTCGTCTAATACATTTACAAATGGTCCTTCATTAATGGCAGGCAAAACTTTGTAAGGACCTTTTCCGGTAAAAGCACATCTGCCTTCATAAACAATTCGACCTTCATTGTCCATAATTCGGTAACCGATTATGCCCTCTGCCTTTTCAGCCAACTTAAAAAAATCGTTTGCTTTGGTGAAAACCGATTTTAATTCCAGTAATACTTTGCCATCAATTAATTTTACTGTTTTGGGTAAAAATGATACAGTCGGAAATTCAGCATCGGTATTATAAGGACCGTAAGCTACAGAACCATTAAAGCCTGATTTTTTTAAATCAATTTCGAGACCTGTGTCAGCGCCTCTTGCTAATGCAGAGAAATTTGAATAATTGTAGGCGTCTTTTTTGCCGAGTTCTTTTAACTGCTGAGCATTTTTTGAAAGCGTTAACTGACAGTCAGAATAAGAAAATTCTTTCAGTACAAGCGGAATCTCAAGGTGGCTATGGCTTTGAGAGGCCAGCGTTAAGCAGCTTGATATAAGGAAAGGTAGAAGTTTTAGTTTCATTTTTTTATAAATAAGAATTCGCTCACAAATGTGTAACATTAAAAAGAAAATCTACTTTAAGTAAATCGCATTTAATCATAATACAATAATGTCGTAATGGTTTATTCATTAATACAGTTTTAAATCAGAATTGATAAGTTCAATTAATTTTAAACAATTCGTTCGAAGATGTTTCTAAAAATATTATTTGGTAATTCTATTGCCAATCAATATTTGTATTTTAAGAATGCGCATTCTTAGGCCCAAAAATAAAAAATAAAAAAAGCAGCGCCTTTATTCATTGAATAAAAACGCTGCCCCTTTTAAATGTGAAAAATCTTAATGTTGATTACCTTTTCCGTTCGATTGATAAGCACCAATGTCTGTGCCCGGAGGAGTAATTTCAGTAGCACCAAACTTAGCATCTACTTTTATTTTGTAAGATACTGCAGTTCCTAAAGTAACACCATCAGCCAAAGGCACAAATCCGGTGAAGCCTTTATTAAGTGCCGGAGAAGTTGATTTTAAATGGAAATCCCATCCTGAAGCATAAGCCACAGCACCTAAAGCACGGTTTTGTTTTACTGGGAAATTTACAAATTGAGGGTCGTTTTGTCCAACAACCGGTGTACCATCATAAATATCACAAGCTGCAGTTGATGCAGTTAAACAGGTTAAATAATTAGCTGGTAACCAGCCTGTAATTGTAGGAATATCTGTTGATTTAGGAACAGTTGAAAATGGCACAGGATAAATTTGGTTGGCCAATTTTAATGAATCACAATAATTATAGTTATAACCATAGTCAATGTTTGCTACATCAGCCGCTTTTAAAGCGTTACCACTGTATGATCCATCATAACCAACAATACGAACACCATAACGACAGTTTACAATCAAATTGTTGAATGCCTTACCACGTGAACCTTCTTCAAAATTAACTGAACCACCGCGACCAGCGGAAGAACGACGGTAACCGTTTTCAACCATTGTATTGTTGTATGCATAAATGGTTGTAACTTGACCTCTGCCACCATTATTAGAAGGCTTAACACCATTTGTAGCAGAACCAATCATTAAGTTGTAAGCTACATTTCCTACAGTACCAGATTTAATGTTCAAACATTCTCCACCTGTTAATCCACCTTTTTCGAAAGTGTTTCTCATGATGTGAACATGACCACCTTGAATACGGATAGGATCATCCACACCGCCATAAATCCAAGAATCTTCTAATACAAATAATCCATCAGGATTTACAACGTTTAACATATAGGCAGGTTTTCCACCGCCAGACATACCATATACTGGTGATGTAGCCAAAGGTCCGCAACCAAATTCAACGTGCGTCCATTTAAAGATCATCATTTTGGTGCTTGTATCACCTAAAATGCCACCCCATTTACCAACGTATGCAGGATCTGTTAAGATACTTGCACCGGCAACATCCGTTTTAGCCAAATCTTTTACAGTAAACCAAATTGGTTTTTCTTTTGAACCTAAACACACAATCGAACCTCTAACAATAATATTATAGTTACCATCGAAATAAATTTTAGCACCTTGTTGCACCAATAAAGTATCGCCTTTGTTAATTGTAACATCACAGCCAATATGGTATTCCAAACCTTCTTTCATGGTTCCTTTAATGGCATTACATAATGGTTTAGAATTGTCAACAGGTTGACCAACTGAAAAGAGCGGTGCAGAAACTGTCACTTGCTCATCATCTGTGGTTGTGCTACTTGACTTTTTACAGGATGATATTCCTGCTGCTAAGATTAAGGCGAAGATCCCTACGCCCATCATATAGCCGATTTTTTTTTCTTGATTTTTCATTTTTTTGTTTTGATTTTTTAGATGATTAAAATTTATAACGAAGTCCTAATAAATATGTTTGACCATAGGCATCTGAAACCGTCAGTACCCTGTCTTTTCTTGATTGTCCCGGACTACCCACAAAGTAATCTGGCAATGGTGTTCTGATTTCTACAATTGTTTTGTTGTTTAACAAATTGGTGATTTTGGTATAGATCACTAATTTTTTACCAATTGTTTTCTCAGCAGAAAAATCCAATTGACTGGTTGGTCTTTGCCAATAATCTAAACCATAAAATGCCGATACAATACTGATGCGTTCCCCTGTATACACATATGAAATTCTTGCATCCGTTCCTATTTTTGAATTTTTATAAATAAACGAAACATTGGCGATGTGTTTTGATTGACCTTGCAAAGGCCTGGTATAATCTTTTGTTGTTGGCGTGCCATTGGCTTCTACAATACGCTTAGATGTGGTGATGGAAGATTCTGTAAAAGTATAATTCCCCGAAAGGCCAAACTTTTTGTAAAACTTCGCGCCAACAAATTCGAAACCGTAATTAACGGCATTACCAAAATTACTTGGTTGATACACGTAAAAATTATTGCCAACCTGCGCAAAACTATATTCAATAGGATTAATGATGTTTTTATAAAATACACCTACAATTAGCTGCTCATCATTTTTTGGAAAAAACTCATAACGTAAATCGTAATTACTCGATTTTGTATGCTTCAAATAAGGATTGCCGCTTTCAGTGTAATAATCTCCAATATTAGGGGCATTCACCAATTCAAAAAGGGCAGGACGACTAATGCCTTTAAAATAAGATAAACGAATATTGCTTAATTTGTTGAGTGCAAATTTAAAATGCACACTAGGTAAAAGATCACGATAGGTGACAGAACCCGATTTGCCTGCTAATAATGGCGAAATAGCGGAGGTGTAGGATTGTGTTGTTTGTTCGATGCGTAAACCACCCACAACTTGCAATTTTTTTAGTATCACTATTTTAGCTTGTGCGTAATTTGCTTTAATAATTTCTTTGGCCTTGTAATTTTTTGGGTCTGTAGAATCCGCCATCGCATTGTATGTTGGGAAGAAAATAAAGTTCACATTGTCAATGCCTGAATATGCTTGTCCGGCTGAACTTGGACCAAAAGCGCTTAATTTGTTTTCAGTATAAAAGTTTTCCTTGTCTTTGGTTTTGTATAATCCCCCTGCTGATATTTCAATGGCAGGAATGATTTGATAAACCAAGTTATAATAAACCCCCTTGTCTTTGTCGCTGTTGTGATACCATCTGTGCGTTAAATCATTGATAAAATCACCCGGATCAGTTAATTGACCGGTGATGGAATTCCTGTCAATTTTTGTTTTTACATTCAATTCCAATTGATCAGGAATAATATTCGATGCCGTCGCATAATTTAATAAAGCGTTTACTTTGAAGCCCTTAAAAATGGTTTGATCAATTTTAAATGAGGTACTGTTTACACGTTGACGTTGAAACATCGAACGGTTATGATTTGAATATTCACCATAACTGGTGGTTCTAACTTCTTCTCTATAACGATGTTGGGTTTCATCTAATTGGGCAAACACATTGTACAAATGAAATTTGGTTCTCGCACTTAAATTGTAATCCAAATTAATATGCACTCCACTTCTACCTTGTAATGAGGAGTAATTTCGATTTTCGATGCCATTGTTTGAAACAACGTTCCCCGGATTTGGTTGTTCAGCAATTTGGTAAAACAAACCATTGTGGCTGCGGTACATGTGCTGATAACTGGCTGCAACCAAAACGCCCAACTTATTCTTAAAAAAACGATTGCCTATAGTTAAGGCATAAGTGCTGCTAATGGGCAAAGCAACATCATGGTATTTTAAAGTGTTGCTAGAGTAATCACTTACTTGCGATAAATAATTATTGCCGTGAATTTCGGACGGGGCTTTAAAATTTAAGCCCTTGGTATCAAATGTGCTAAATGGATGATTCGACAGCACTGAACTGTATCCACCCGACATGCTTGAGTTTACCAAAAATGCATTGGGTGCTGATTTCATGGCCATGTTCATTGCACCGCCAATGGCATCGCCTTCCATGTTAGGCGTTAATGCTTTTACAACTTCAAGTCTTTCGAGCAAATCAGCAGGAAAAATATCCATTGGAATGTATCGGTTCTTATTATCCGGACTGGGAATTTTAATGCCGTTCACTGTTGTATAGTTATAACGTTGTTCCATGCCACGAATAATAGCATATTGACCATCACCATTCCCATTACGCACAATAGAAACACCGGAAACCCTTTGCATCACATTTCCTACAGCAATATCAGGTGATACTTGAATGGCTTTAGCACTTAATGAGCTAATCACATTGTCAGAGTTTTGTTCAATTTTGCGACTGTGCGATTCGGAACCCTCGTCAGCTTTCCCGGTAACCGTTATCTCAGTAAGCTGATTGGATGCTTCAGCCAATTTAAATTTAAACGACAAGTCTTTGCCATCTTGCACTTCCACATGTTTTTCTAATGTATTATAGCCTATAAAAGAAACCACAATAACGTATGAACCTGCCGGCACGTTTTTTATTTCGAAACTTCCGTCAAGATTAATGTAACTCACAAATTTGGTATTCTTTAAATGAACAGTGCCACCCACAACAGGATCGCCATTTAATGAATCATGCACAAAACCTTTGATATTAGAAGCAAAAGAGACCTGCGTTAAAAATAAGAAGATAAGTGCGAATAGATTTTTCATTTTTTTATACACGGCAAAATTGTAATTTGATTGTTAGTTAAATAACAATGCTACGTTGCAATTGTGTTATGAATCAATTAGGGAGATGTTAGAGAATTCTGTCGAATGTAAAGTTTGTGCTAATTACCTGATACGTGTAATTCCTCAAACATGAATACCGACGGGGTATTTGGGTTAATGTAAATTTTTGTCGCATGCATGTTGCTTTCGCCCGGCACTTGCAGTCGCGTAAAATTTTCCAAACATTTTTTTGATTTATGATCCTCAACAATTGGTTTCTCAATTACAAAATCATGCGAATCGCCATTAATTAATAAAACAGGCTTTTTAAAATCGGCACTGAGTTCTGCCAATTTCTTTTTGATTTGAATAAATCCACTGGCCTCTTTTAGATCTTTGTTGCCCAAATACATATCGGCCTGAATCACAAAAACCACGGCCTTTGCATTGTTTTCTTTGGCTTTTTTAAAAGTCTCCTCCATCCAAGCCAAATTTGCTTTTTCGCGGTCAAAAAATTCTTTATTGCCATTTTTCGAAGTGGGCAAAAAATTGTTATTGCTTCCCACAATATTCATGGTAGCAAATGCCACCGTATGATAAAACCAATAATTGTTTTCAACGTAATTCACAAAATCAGGATTTTTTGATTGAGAACTAAGCGTCAATTTTTGTTCACCAAAACTATTTTGATCCTTAAAAAACATTTTTCGAAGCAACATGAGTCTTTCTTCTGCATCATAAGCGCCTGCATCTTTTTTGGTGCAATCCGTCCATTCATTATCACCCGGCGTATAAATCATGGGCTGATCAAATTGCTGATAATAGTTTAGGATTTTTGTAAATACCTCTTCGCTGCAAGGTGTGCTGCTGGCCTTAAAATCGCCAACATTTACACTAAAGGCCGGTTTTTGATTATTGATGGCTTTAATCACATTTTCAAACCTGGCATAATCTTGCGGCAGCACATATGGCATGTCGCCAAAAGCAATAATGTTAAAGGCTTGATCACTTTTGTCTTGCGAAAATAAAAATTGTGTTGAAGATGCTAAGAAAAGAACAAAGGCAAATACCCTCAATTGCATACTGCTTTTTTTCATATTTGAATAGTGCTTAAATAAATAAGCACAAACATATCAATGCAATGTTCCTTTCATTTTAATTGGATGTTATCGAATTAATTAAATTTTACCGAAAAGGCTTAATTAAACTTTACCGAGTTTGTCAATTTTTCTTTCATGAAGCCATAATCCTGCTAAATGGACAACTATAAATGACAGTATCACATACATGCCAACATTATGAACTTCCTTTAAAAATTCTTTAATGGGTTTTAAATTTGGATAATCGGATGAAAACTTGATGAATAAACCGGTGCTCACCATTAATAACAAACATGCATAAAAAACAAAATAGGTCAATTTAACAACAAAAATATGTTGTGCCGCTTTTATTTCGGTACCTGAATTTTCTAAATATGATTTCGCCTGTTTAAAACGCTTCCACAATTTTGAGTCTTCCGATTGATAAAATTCCAGAAGGATTCTAAAAAGTAATAGCGCAGTTAAAGCATAACCAAAATACACATGCCAATCCCACAATTGTTTTGAATAAATTTTAGTCACCACGCGCGCTTGCTCGGCATTAATGAGCACTCCTTTTTTTTCCAATGCAGCCTGCACTACTGGGGCATTGGCTCTACTGTTAAAAATAGTTTTTACCATTAACACTGTTAAGAGAATCAAGGCGATGGTCAATAAATTACTCCAATGCCAAAAAGCCAATGGTTTTGAAAATTCTTTTTTTAGTTCCGGTTTATTACTCATGGTATAATGTTTACACTATTTGTTTGCGAAATTAGCAAAAGGCTTCAACAAAATTCAAAATTGTTTTTTTGACATGATGCCGTATTATGTTTTGGTGCATCATTCTTTTAAAGTTAAGTTATTTATTTCTTACTATCAATTGATTTTACTGGCTTGTGTAGATGGTTACATCAAAAAATAAATTATTTCCACCCTCAACTTAACATCTCTTTAACATTTCATTGCTTTTTTTTAATTGTTTAATCACTTCTACTTTACATATAGATGATGCTGTTACAGCACATTTGTACAACGTTTTACATGAAGACATTTTACAAAACCATCGTTCTATCCGATATCCATCTAGGCATTAAAGCCAGTAAAGCCAAAGAAGTTACCCTTTTTTTAAAACACCATAAATGCGAAACACTCATTTTAAATGGTGATATTATTGATGGATGGCAACTTCGTAAAAACGGTAAGTGGAAAAAACAACACAGTAATTTTTTTAAACTCATCATCGGTCTAACATCCAAACAAAAATGTAAAATCATTTATATTCGCGGTAATCATGATGATTTTTTAGAAGAAATCATGCCTTTCAAAATTGGCAACTTCTCCATTCGTAAGTATTATATACACCATGGCCTCGAAAAAAAATATTTTGTTACCCATGGCGATATTTTCGATAACGTTACTACAAAACTTAAATGGATTGCAAAATTAGGTGATGTTGGTTACACCTTTTTATTATGGCTTAACCGACATTATAATACCTACCGCGAAAAGCGTGGATTGCCTTATTATTCATTATCGCAGGTTGTAAAAGCCAAAGTAAAATCAGCAGTATCATTTATTTCTGATTATGAAAGCGAATTGGTTAAAGTAGCCAAGGCCCGTAAATGTCATGGGGTAATTTGTGGTCACATTCATCAACCTGCCATAAAAAACATTGGTGGTATTGAGTATTTAAATTCAGGTGATTGGGTTGAAAGTTTAACGGCTTTGGTTGAAGATACAGCCGGTGAATGGTCGATTATTCATTACACTGATTGGTTAAAAATACACGAAGACGAAAAAATTAAAAAGGAAAATAGCAAACTCGCCGAAATTATTCCTGACGGCATCACCTTAGAAAAAAATCTATCCTAATTATGTCAAAAAAATACATTTTAGCTGTTCAAGGCGAAGGCCGTGGGCACATGACCCAAGCCATCTCGATGTATGAAATATTGATTGAACAAGGTCATACTGTTTGCGCTGTGATATTAGGTGCCAGTGATCGTAGAAATGCCCCGGCATTTTTTTTAGACAAGATTAAAGCACCCGTCATCCAATTAAAAAGTCCGAATTTTGTCACCGACAAAAAAAACAAAAGCATCAATATTCCTAAAACACTTTTGTATAACTTCAGCCGATTAAAATCATTCCGTCAAAGTTTAAAGTCCATTGATGCGCTCATTAAAGAACACGAACCTGATGTCGTCATTAATTTTTTCGATTTGCTAATCGGTTTATATTACCGGTTTTACAAACCCAAAACCAAACTCATTTGCATTGCCCATCAATACATTTACTTCCACCCGGATTTTGAATTTCCTGCGGGCAGAAATATAGATAAAATGGCCATTCGGTATTACACCCATTTAACTGCCTATGGCTCATCTAAAAACTTGGGATTATCATTTTATAAAATACATACCACCAGTGAGGATGTAATTATTGTGCCGCCATTGCTCCGAAAAGAAGTGTTTGCTTTAGAATCTATTAAAGAGAACTTTTATCTCGTGTATTTGGTGAACAGTGGTTATTTTGAAGACATACTTCAATGGCACTTTTTAAATCCGGAAGTAGAATTGCATTGTTTTACGGATCAGTCGGAAGAACTTTCAGCCAATTACAGCTTTGATAAAAAGAAATTATTTATCCACGCCATTAACGACACTTTGTTTTTGGACATGATGCGTAAAGCCAAAGGTTTGGCGAGTACAGCAGGCTTTGAAAGCGTTTGTGAAGCCATGTACTTAGGCAAACCAGTGATGATGGTGCCGGTTGAAGGACATTTTGAGCAATTTTGTAATTCACGCGATGCCTATAAGGCAGGCGCAGGAATTTATTCAGATAATTTTGATTTGTCTAAACTTAGCATTTTTTCAAGTACTTTTGACGGCAATAATTCATGGTTTAAAAACTGGGTCGCAAATGCAAAACACCGTATCTACAATGAAATCATCAGCATCTGAAATGCCGAGAAAAATTTTATTTATTGTTAATCCGAATGCAGGGAAGAGAATTTCGGATAAGATTATTGATGCCATCAAAAAAAATTTCCCTGAACACATCAATTACCAAATTGTGATTTGGAAAGACAAACACCAATTTCAGGAAATTGTTGAGCTTTTTAAAAACCGCGATTACACCGATGTGGTGGCAGTGGGCGGCGATGGCACAGTTAACGAAGTGGCTAAATCACTTTTGAATACCAACATGGCTTTTGGCATTGTGCCCATTGGTTCTGGTAATGGCTTGGCCAGGAGTTTGGGCCTATCGATGAAACTGGAAGAAGTGATTCAACAAATTGTGATTGGCAAAAAAACAAAAATTGATTGCGGATTAGTGAACGGCCGAGCTTTTTTCTGTACTAGTGGAATAGGCTTTGATGCGCAAATCGGGCAATTATTTGCCACTTCAGTAAAAAGAGGTTTAAGCAGTTATGTGAAGATCACGCTTAAAGAATTGTTTTCTTATCGCGCTAAAAATTACACATTAAAAATTAATGGCGAGGAAATTAAACGCAAGGCTTTTTTAATTACAGTGGCCAATGCCGGCCAGTATGGTAACGATTTTTACATTGCCCCCGAAGCAAAATTAAATGATGGTTTGTTTCATGTGGTAATTCTTAAACCATTTAATGTATTGCAAGTGTTTGATATATTCACCAAAATAATTATGGGTAAAGCCCAAAAAAGCAAATCCATCGAAACCTATGTTAGCAAAGAACTCCAAGTTATTCGGGAGAACTCTGATAGCATCCATTTCGATGGAGAGCCTGCCGCTGAAAGCGACATTTTAACTTATAGCAACCAACAGCATGCTTTAAACGTGATTATTGGTGCTAATTTTCATTCATAATTATTTTATCGAACAATCGTAAGCAGTTACATCAGTACTTACCACATCTGCTGTGTAAGTAGTATACGTGTTGAACGTAAAGCCAGAAATTGTTGAAACAGTTGGCACTGACACAATAGTTGTGTTTGTATTGGAGCTTGTTTCGGTTCTATTTGTGCAACCGGCGTAACGCGACATTTCACTCTTTTTAATGTGGTCGTATGTTACTTCGTTGCTTCCGTTGCTCGTGTTCACAGTTGTAATGGCTGAAGCTGCACCACGTGGGGTTGTTAATGTGGTGGCAGTATCGGTGGTTTTACACGAACAGGTTCTTGTTTTTTTGCAGGCCATAAATGCAAAGGCGGTTAAAATGGCACCTAATAAAATTATTTTTTTCATAAAGTTTATTTTATTGAACATTTATTTTCAGTAACATATGTTGAACTCGATCCGTCAGCGTTGTTGCCTGTAGAAACATACTTAGAATTACCGCATGAAAAATCCAAAGAAGACTTTTTCACTTTCTTATAGTCTGTTTTTGTGGTACTTGGCGCGCCTGTACTGCTACTTGTATTTCCGCTTTTATCGGTATACGATGATGTGGAGGTGCTTGTACACTCACATGTTCGGTCTTTTTTGCAAGCGCTAAACGTAAAAAACAAGACCGGTAGGGCAATTAAAATTGTTTTTTTCATGTTGTTTGTTTTTAATGGATTCAATCAAATTTAGAAATAATTTTTGAATAATTCTGATGGGCATAAAAAAACCGGACAAACCAAAAATTTGTCCGGTTAATTCGAAATGATCTTATTAATGTGATACTACCATTTTTAATGTTTGACTTGTATTGGCATTTGTTACTTTAACAAAATATACACCATTGGCAAGCGAACTTGTGTTGATACTCATGCTAGTTGCTAACTCATCCATTTGTTTGTTTTCGCGGCTAATCATTTTACCGTTTAAATCATATACAAACACGGCAACTTGTTTTCCTGCAGCCCCTGTGATATTTAAAACTGCTTCATTGTTTGCCGGATTTGGCGACAAGGTCACAGCTAAATGTTGAACATTGGCATTTTTTAATCCAACATCTTTTAATGATTTGGCTTGAATGGCAAAATCGTAAAGCGACTCATCGGCATCATTACAATTGATGGTAATTTTTGCCACACTGGTACCAGCAATGGTTGGTGCCGTGAATTTTACATCAATCGATTGAGAAGCCACACCGTTTAAATTAAATGGCGTTGTTGGCGCATTCAATAAACTAAAATCTGAAGCATTGGCACCGCTAATAGCAATACTATTAATGGTTAAAGTACCATTCCCTGTGTTTTGAATCACAAATGTTTTGGTGATAGTATTACCAATAATTACCGATCCAAAATCAGTATTGTTTGCGCTGCTTGCTTGGGTAGAGCCTGCAATGATAGAATTTCCGTTACCATTCAAATCAATTTCAGGTGCAACTGCTGTCGCTTTTACCGCGAAGTCATATATACTTTCATTTAAGTCGCTGTTGTAAATGTTTAAGCTGGCATTTTTTACACCCAATAATACCGGCGAAAACTTAGCCGTAATGGTCAATGATGCACCGGCAGCGATGCTAGCAGGGAAACTTGGTGCATTTACAAAAGTAAAATCACCGGCATTGGTGCCTGTAAAATCTATGCCCGAAATCACCAAAGCACCTGTACCTGTATTTTGAATCACAAATGTTTTTGTGATGTTACCGTTTACATTCACTGAACCCATGTCGCTGTTATCACTTGTGGCAGTTACAGTATTACCCATCACAATATTTACGGCATTGCCTTGAACATTAATTTCAGGATTCGATGTAGCAGAAATAACACTGTTCAATAACATCAACTGTCCACCTTCATAAGCAGCACCAGAAATCGCATAATGTGCTTGTGATACAAATAAAAATTTACCTGCTCCCAAAATCGACTGTACATCTACAATACCCGATGTTTCTTCATCTTGGGTTAAGAAACCGCTTCCGCCGGTTAAAAACAAATTGGCATCGTGTTGCGCAATTGGGGTTAATACATCGCTTGCAATATCATACTATAAAATTCTTCCTACCCAAGCATTATTGCCCACATCTTCGCATAACAACATATGTCCTGAATTATCAATGGTCATGTTATCTAACATCATTTGTCCTTCGGTTCCATCTAACACTGCTGTAATGGTGCCGCCCAATTGTGGGTTGTCGATGTCATTAAAATGTAATTTCCAAACACGACTCGGTGCATTAAAAGCATTGGTGGTGTTAAAATAAAAATCGTTCGGCTTCGAAGGATCCCAACAGCCGTCTTCAGGACGCAAAAAATTAGTCACGCCCAAATTGTTACTAACGGTATTCAAACTGGCGCCTGTTGCAGTTAATAAATTTAAGGCATTGCTGATGTTGATCATCGAAAAAGTGGTGTTGGCATTGGGCACAAAAGTGCTTGTTTCATTGGCCATACCGCTCACGGCAATGCTATATAATGTACCATTTGTAAATCCCGCTTTGTCGATTTCGGTTCCAAAGGCTGTTTTATTACCAACATAAATATACACCTGACCCAATGGTGAACTATCGTCCATGCCAATCACAATTGTTTTATCGCTTCTGCGCGGATTGGCACAGGCATTTTCACATGAGTATTTTCCAAACAATGGCAACTCGTAAGAGGTCCCGGCA
>JBAXXZ010000013.1:0-13486 GCA_037127575.1 Bacteroidota bacterium
ATTAAATAGAACATAAATACCACATAAGGCATCAAAATGGTGTATTTAAACACTTTCTTTTCGTGACCCAAGTGCATGAACCATAATACAATGGCAGCAGCTTTAACAATGGTTAATGAAATAAACAAGGTTTTAATCCACCAAGTTCCACTCCAACCTTTACTTGGCGCTAAGAAACCAACAACCAATTCAAAAACGGTAATGGCCAACATCACCCAAAACACATTCCATAAGGTACGACGGGATTTTTTTCCATGTTCTTCATCATGGTTCGACATGACTTCGTAATTAGGATAATGATCGTGAAAATCTGACATAATTAATAAAATTAAAAATTAAAAATGATGAATTAAAAATTTACAATAGATAAAAGAAGGTAAATACAAACACCCATACCAAATCTACAAAGTGCCAATAAAGACCAACCTTTTCAACCATTTCGTAATGGCCGCGGCGTTCATAAGTACCTTTAATGACATTTAAGAAAATGACCAAGTTTAACATTACCCCGCTAAATACGTGGGTACCGTGGAAACCTGTTATAAAGAAGAAGTAATTGGCAAACTGCGGCACACCATATTCATTGGTAATCATATTGGCACCGTGCCAAATTTGTTTCACATATGCACCTGTAGCCGGATCCCACACATTGCGCAAAGCTCCTGCATCGGTTCCTACAATAAAGTGATACCATTCCCAAGCTTGTGAGCCAACAAAGGCTGCACCACCCACAATGGTCCAAAACATCCATAAAACAACGCCTTTTTTATCCATTCGGTGACCGGCTTCAACAGCCAATACCATGGTAACCGACGACATAATGAGGATAAAAGTCATTAAACCCACATAGGCCAAAGGAATGTGTTGTTCAACAAAAGGAAAATGTGTAAACACATGTTCAGCCTTGGGCCACACCTCAGCATATTTATGCCTGATGAACCCGTAAGACACCAATAAACCACCAAAGGTTAAGGCATCAGATACGAGGAAGAACCACATGAACATTTTACCGTAACTCAGTCTGAAAGGCGACTGACCGCCGCTCCAGGCTTCCTTTGCGTCTATTTCTGCTGTATGCGCCATATTAAAATTAAATTTCGATTGCAATATTAACGATAATTATATAAAAACAAAAACAAATATACCCAGAGTAAATCTAGAAAATGCCAATATACGGCAGTTAACTCAATACCAAGGTAATCAGAGGCAGAATATTTTTTCAACAAGCTCTTTGTTAATGAAACTGCAAGGGCAATTAATCCCCCAACCATGTGTAATAAATGCACCAAAGCTATAATGTACAAAAATGAGCCGGAAGCATTGCTGTACTTGCCTACAAAGTAAATGCCTTGTGCTGTTAAATCTTTCCAACCTTGTATTTGTGTAAAGAAAAATGCAATACCTAAGAACAATGTCACTGCCAAATACCCGGCCGTGGCATTTAAATTGCCCTTTTTAATAGCACGTTGGGCCAAAAGCATGGTTAAACTGCTGGTAATAATTACGGCAGTGCTTACAAACACAATTTTCGGTAATTCAAATACCAACCAATTGCCATTATCGGCCCGCACCGCATAAGCACTGGTGAGTCCGGCAAATAACATCACAATACTTACAATGCCAATGTATAACAAAGGTTTGGCTGTTTTTCTTTCTGCTAAGCGAATCTCGGCTTTGTGTGGATTCGAATTTCTAATTTTTGTAGTTTCCAAAATTTACGATTTAGTCATTAAAGCCAATTGTACAAGGGGTAAATACACCAAGGTGACCAAAAACAGTTTTTTGGCATATTCATCGCTGGGCAATCGGTAAAAATTATATGCTTGCAGTAACAGTGCCAAGCCACATATCGTGCAAGCCAAGGTACTGATTAAACCTACAAAACCAAATACAAAAGGCAAAATGGAAACCACCAATAAAAACACGGAATACAAGAGAATTTGAAATTTTGTAAATTCATCTTTTCCCCCTTTCGAAGGCAATAAATGAAAATCGGCGCGGGCGTAATCTTCGTTGTTAAACCAGGCCAAGGACCAAAAATGTGGAAATTGCCAAACAAATTGAATGAGAAAAAGCAAAAAACTAAAAAAGCCAATTTCCCCAAAACCCTTGCTGGCAGCTACACCGCCAATTAGGGTAGGCAAAGCACCCGGAAAAGCCCCTACAAATACCGAAAATGGCGTAATGCGTTTCATGGGCGTGTAAACCAAAGCGTATAAAATAATGGATAAAAAACCCAAGATGCCGCATAGAGGATTGGTGTACAGCCACAATATGACGGTGCCTGTAATACCCAAAACCGAGCAAAACACCATGGCTTGTTTTACGTTTAAAATATGCAATGGTAAAGGACGCATTTTGGTGCGTTCCATTAATTTATCTAAATCTTTTTCAATAATTTGATTAAAACCGTTGGCAGCCGAAGTCACCAATAATCCACCAATTGCTAAGGCAATCAATTGCATCCAGTTTCTTTCGGGCGCAATGGTAACGTAGGTTACAACGGCCGAAAACACGACCAAGGAGCCCAAACGCATTTTGCACAATTTCAAATAGGCCGATGCCCTTGAATACTGTATCGGCTTTTGTTCAATATGTATAGTACCCTCTTCCAAAAGCGGCAAATTTAGCATATAATTTAGGAATACAATTCCTTTCTTTTTAATCCTTGATACAATTTGTGGACAATGTCATCAGTCACTTTAAAATTGTGCATAGTCAATGGTTCATAGAATTTTAACATTTATGTGTTTTTTACTTTCTTACATAAATAATTTTGCTACTTTTGTTGGCTAAATCAATTCAATATTAGAAAATGAATTCAAAAGTATTAATAACATTAGGTGCAAGTTTGTCATTGGTCTTGTTTACAACAAGTTGTGATGGATTAAAAAAGATGTTGAAAAAACAAAAAGACATTAAATACACCTCCAGCCCTAATCCAATTGAAATGCATGGCGACAGCGTGCAATTCAGCGTAACAGGCAAGTTTAACCCTAAGTTATTTCAAAAGAAAGTAACACTTACCATTACCCCATACCTTAAGTACAACGGTGGCGAAAAAGCCCTTAAACCTGTTGTTTTAGTAGGCGAAAAAGCCACCGGCAACGGTCAAAAAATTGCCTTCTCAACCGGCGGCACTTTTAATTACACCTCCGAAAAATTTGCTTTTGAACCTGCTATGCGCAATGCCACCATCGTGGTAAAAGGCGTTGGCCAGGTAAAATCAAAATCAAAAGAATTTGATGCTGTAACCTTGGGCGACGGAACAATGGCCACTTCTTTATTGGTTCGCAACGACGAAAAAACCATTATGGCTACCGATAATTTTATAAAAGTGGTTCCGGCTAATCAAAGCACCCACATTTATTTTACCATCAATAATGCCGATGTTCGCGCCAGCGAAATGAAAACAGAAGAGATGAAAAACATCAATACTTTTATCGCCACAAATTTAAGTTCAACTTTTTATGAATTTAAGGGCATTTCTGTTTCGGCTTATGCTTCACCCGATGGTGAAACCGATAAAAACACCAACTTAGCCAAAGACCGCGCCAATTCAGCTTCTGTGGCATTGATGAATGAGTTTAAAAAGAACAAAGACAAACTCATCACTTTCGGTAAAACCAAAGAACAATATCAAGTAGGCACTACTGAAGAAGATTGGTCAGGTTTCAAAAGTTTGATGGAACAATCTAGTATGACAGATAAAGATTTAATCTTACGTGTGTTAACCATGTATACTGATGCTGAGCAACGTCGTAAAGAAATTAAAAACTTATCTAAAACTTATGTTGAGTTAGCCGATAAGGTATTGCCTAAATTACGTCGCGCTGAAATCACCATGAACGTGAACAAAAATTCTCGTACCGATGAACAAATTTCTCGTTTGGCATTATCTACACCTGATAGTTTATCAGTTGAAGAATTAATTTACGCCGGTAAATTAACCAACGATTTAAACAACTTGGCCATTATTTACAAAGCAGCCGAAAAACAATACCCTAACGATTGGAGAACTTCAAACAACTTGGGTTGTGTATTATTAATGCAAAACAAAGTGTCTGAAGCAGGTGAAGCATTTAAACGTGCTGCAAAAGCAAACGCCACTGAACGTGCAGTAAACAATAACTTAGGTGCTATTGAAGCAAAAAACGGTAACCGTGTTACAGCTTTGGAATATTACAGCAAAGCAGGCGGAAGTGCTGAAACAAATTACAACAAAGCCATTTTAGAAGTACGTAACGGAAAATACGCCGATGCACAAAATGATTTTGGCAGCTTCGACGGTCATAACAAAGCTTTGGCCCAATTACTGGGTGGCAATGCAAGTGGCGCAGTTAGCACCATTGATGCCAGCAAAGAAAAAAACATGGCTTATTCACATTATTTAAAAGCAATCGCTTATGCCCGTCAAGGTAACAGCAGCGAAGCCATCGCTAGCTTAAAAACTGCCATTGAAAAAGACGGTGCTTTAAAAGCTTATGCAAAAGATGATGCTGAGTTTTTGAAATTAAGAAGCAATAGTGGATTTACTTCATTGGTGAATTAATTAACAAACCACAGATATTGAAAAAGCCCCGCAATCAAGCGGGGCTTTTTATTTGTATTCACTTTCGTATAATTAAATATCCTACAGCCTAAAAACAATCAAATTTCAGCACCGTCCATCTTCTTTTCTAATCACAATGCCCGAATCATATGTGATCTCCCATTTCATAATGCTATTTTCAATTAAGGATTTAATTTTGTGAATCAAATGTCTTTACTTGCCAAACCATTCTTGTATTGCCTTGTTTGTGGCTTCATCCTTAGGATCTATTTGTTTGGCCCTTAACAAGCAGTTTTTTGCTTTATTTAATTCATTCGTTTGTTTAAAGGCTTTTCCTAATAAGTACCATGGTTCAGATTGTTCTCTTGCAATCACAATTAAATAACGAAGTTGTTTAATGGCTTCATTTGTATTTGCTTTTCCCATGGCCTCTTCGGCCCTTTGTTTCAAAATGCCACCATACACATTGTAATACAATTTTAAATACGGATTGTCGGGGTATAAAAAACGGGCATTCTCCCAATAATAAATCGCTTTGTCGTCGTGACCCAATTTAAATTCGGCCAGACCCAAATTTAAATAACCATTCACATAACGGGGATGCAATTCAATGGCGTGTTTTAAATAACCTATACCGCGCTGCAAGGCCGCTTCTCTTTTATTTTTAAAGCCACCTGCCTTTAATTCAGCATCGCTTATTTTTAACTGACCATTGTAATCGTTCACAATGCTTGAGTCTTGTCCGGGTATGTTAAAGCCCGTTATTTCTTTGGTATCGGCCAAATCAATCCAACGCGCGCCGGCATTACCCAATATCAATACCGAATTGGGCGCATTTTTTACATCCTTCAAAAATAATGTCACATCGTTTTTCCAGTCCCAATTACGCTCCCAGGTTTTGCAGCCATATAAAAATACAAGCACAGTTAAACTTGAAATGAGAAAAGTTCTTTTCATTTTTATTGACCAAGCACTTAAGGCATCAATACCTTTTAAAATCAGCCAAGCCAAGGCTATCGCAAAACCAACACTTGAGTGAAATAGTAGGCGCTCACCCATGCTTGCACCTATTGGGAAAATAATATTTGTGACAAGAATTAAAAAAATCAAATAGGTCATGATTGCAAAGCCTAGAACACGTTGCTTTATTGTTAATTTGATTCCCACAATCAATAAAAAAACGTGAATTGCTGCTGAAAAAATAAAACTTAAATCAGTAAAATGACGGTATTTGATAGTATCGAAAGAGTAATCTGAAATTAGTGGATGTGGAAAAATGGAAAGAGACAGATACTTTAATAATACCACAATTTTGGTGGCAAAGGCTTCCTGTGCATTGGCTAATAAATAGGGATTATTCAGAATTTCAGTGTCCGGTACACCAGGTGCCATTCTTATGGATTGAAATCTAATAGTGAAATACAAAAGACTTATTGCTTGCAAACAGATCATGATGGTATTAATGCTTTGCATTTTATCTTGTTTCTTTAAAACAAGCCAAACAACGATGCCATAAATAAGTAATCCCATTAAATAAATTAATAAACTTGGAAAATCAGCGATTGGATTTTCCACAGCAAGCCATATCATCAAGCATGAAATAAAAGCAAAACTAATTAAGGGGATGAAGAATCCTTTCCTTTCAATTTTTAGCTTAGTAAATACATGAAACGACAATGGTAATAGAACTAATAATAACAAGCCAAATTCCTTAGATAACAAAGCCAAAAAGAACATTGCTGCACAGGCAATAAGTGAACCGGTTCTTTTTGTTTCCTCAAACTTAAAGGCATAAATAAAAGTGAGTATAATAAACAGCAAGGAAAAAATATCATCCCGCGATTTAACATTGGCGACCACCTCAGAATGTATTGGATGCGCAAGAAAAATCAATGCCGCTAAAAAGGCCAAATCCTGATTGTCTTTAAAAAAATAATTTCTAAATAAATTGTAAAGTAAAATACAAGCCAAAACGTATAACCAAATGTTATTAAAATGCCTAATAAACGCGCCATTCACTTGGCAATCAACTTCATTAAAAATGCCGTCCTTATTTAAATCCTCAGAAGCATCGTTCTTAAAATTTCTATTTAAATCCCAGCAATTATAACACTCTTCCTGTTGCGCCTTGCCATCGCCATTTAAATCTTCATAATTATTGTATTCGTAATTTATTCGGTTACCGGAAACTTCATCTTGATGATTGTTAGTTTTATTCACCGAAGTTGAATTGTCTGCCTTTTCATTTCTTTTCACCTTATAACTTACTTCCCCATCATCTAATTTTCCATTGTCATTCAAATCTTCTACTTGCGTATAATTGCCTGTTCTATATGTGCCAATTAATTCCTGCTCCAATGCAAAACTAACAATCGACAGAGGCCTGTATCGTCCACCTTGCAATTGATCTGTAGCATTCATACGCTTATAAAAACTTGCATAAACATCTGAAGACATAATATCTTTAATACCACGCACGCCTTTTAACACTTCATCATTTTGATGAATTACGATACCGTCGTCTAAAGCATATTCATTGTAAAGTGAAGTGCTGTAAAAAATGATCCCAATCAAAAACAAAACAAAAACGGGTTGCTTATTATTGAAGAAAGGGAAATATTTGAATTTTGAGGAAAGACCGGTTTGCACTTCCTTAGCCTCATTAATTGATGACTCCATGGCTATTATTTTAATTTTGAATGAAATTATTTCTTATTTAAGCGCTTCCACAATATTTCTATTTGTGGTAAATCCTTCATGTACTGATAAGCATCCCAATCAATTTTGCTCAATTTTACGTATTGCTTCATAGGAATTAAACCAACATTATGCCGCCTTTTGTCAACATTCATGGGGTCTTCAAGTGGTATCACAAATGCTTTGTTTGAGTCATTATCAAATGCTAATTGCGTACCGTAAATTTGTTTTTCACCACTATCTACTAATATAGCATCTTCAAGTGTTGCACAATCTGAAGCTTCAGCATTCCCTAATTTTACAGCTTCTTTTAACAGGGGTAAATACTTTTTCTTAACTGTTAAAGATCCATGATGAACAATACTAAACAATGCAAGATTTCCATTTTCTCCGATTTTATCTTTTCCCATCCATCCATATTTATCGAGGATGTTTGACACCATCATTATACTCGTTGAATCTTGTTTTAAAATGTCTCGAAAAAGTTGACCAAGTTCTTTAGATTCAGCCCCGAAAACCTTTCTAAATGAATCAATTCGCATGCGTTGCTTTTGATCCAATTGATAGATACTATCCAATTGTCTTGCCAATTGAAGATTGTAGACTGACTTTTGCTGGACTGTGGCATTCCTTTGCCGGAAATAAAATACAGTGAAGACCAAGACAATAATACCGGCAAAAATAAAAGCGTATTTTTTCATATTAATTGTATTTAATTTTTTATTGCAAATGTGCGGATGCTCGACAGCACCGTATTGTTTCTCACGGCAGCAATGTTCGATACGTATTGCGAATTGCCGGCTTCAATGTTATTTGTTTTGTTGCTTTTTGTAAAATAAAAAATAAAAAATGCCACAAGCACCGAGGCCAAAACCGCGTGGTACAATTTAATTTTCATGTTTAAAAACGTCGCAATGATTGAAAAAAAATCATCCGTTTCATCAGCTTGTATTCTTCTTTTGCTAATTTTTTTTCGGGCCTCATTTAAAAACTGCATATCGGGTGGCACTATATTGGATGCGTGTACCGACATCTGTGTCTTTAAAAAAGTATCGTATGTATCTTGTTCTTCCATTTTAATGTGTTGGTTTAAATTGTTTCAATTTCTCTTCAAGTATTTGTACGGCATAATAAATGCGCGATTTCACTGTACCTTCCGCGCAGGCTTGTATCTCTGCGATTTCCTTTATCGCCTTGTCTTCCTGGTATTTCAAAATAAAAGCCTCTTTTTTTTCGGCTGGCATCTCATGTAGTGCCTCCTCTAACATTTGATGAAATATTTTTGCATCGAGCTGATGCCACAAGTCAAAATTTTGCCTTTGTTCATCAGTATGCGTTGCCACCATACTTTCTTCATGTTTCTTAACTACCGATTGGTGCCGGTAAAAGTTTTTACAATAATTGGATGCAAGCGTAAAAATCCAAGTTTGAAATGAACGTGTGCGATCATATTTTTCAGGTGACTCAGCTATTTTTAAAAACAAATCTTGTAAGGCATCTTGCGCCAAATTTTGATTAAAGTTTAACATTCTTGAAAAATATAACAGTAATCGCTTTGCATAACGCCTATATAACTCGTCAAAGGCTTTGGCTTCACCATTGCATACCAACAACATCAATTCCTCGTCTCCGTATATTGCAAAAGGACTTTGTTGTGGCATATATCGTTAAATAGTTAAGCGCTTTAATAGTGATACACCATCAAAAGCCAAAAGTTCATTGGTTACTAAATTTAAATTTTTATCAGCACATTATCACTTTCATCTTTTCATATGCTTTTTTACCGTCATGGCATCGGCCATTTCTTTGAATTATTATATATTTACAACTCATTTCATGCAAACATTCCCCGAAACCGAACTCATACTCACAGCCGATAAAAGGCTTTACCATTTGCATGTAAAGAATGAAGACATTGCCGATGATGTTATTTTGGTGGGTGACCCGGCACGCGTGGAACAGATTTCGAAATACTTTTCAAAAATTGAATTCAAGGCCAATCACCGCGAATTTATTACCCATACAGGCTTTTACAATGCCAAACGTATCACCGTTATCAGCACCGGCATAGGCACCGATAACATCGATATTGTGCTCAACGAACTTGATGCAGCGGTAAACATCAATCTCGTAACAAGACAACTTAATCCCGTTTTGCGCCGATTAAACATTATTCGTCTTGGTACCAGCGGTGCCTTACACGCCGATATGCCGGTAAATACATTGATTGCAAGCAGCCACGGTGTTGGTCTTGATGGTTTATTGCCCTTTTACCACAATTGGCAAAGTATAAACGAACAAGCCATCAGCGATGAATTCATAAAACATTGCCAGTGGCCTACCAACTTACCTTACCCCTACTGTGTTGCTGCCGATGTCGATATACTGCAACGCTTGGGCGATGGTTTAATGCAAGGCATCACTGCCACCGCACCAGGCTTTTATGGTCCACAGGGGCGACAAATTCGTTTAAAAGCTGCACTGCCCCAACTAAATGATTTATTGGCAAGTTTTGCATTTGAAACAAATAGAATTACTAATTTTGAAATGGAAACCTCGGCATTGTATGGTTTGGGAAAATTACTGGGTCACCGCTGTTTAACCATGTGCGTGATCATTGCAAACCGAGCAACCAAAACATTTACGGCCAATTACAATGAAAGCGTTGAGCGGCTCATTCAACATTGCCTTAATAAATTAACAAGCTAAATGACAAGAGAACAAATAATTCACCAAATCAAGGAAAAAAAATCATTTTTGTGTGTGGGTCTCGATCCCGACACTGAAAAAATACCGGCCTTTTTATTAGAAGAAGAAGATCCCATTTTTGAATTCAACAAACAAATTATTGATGCCACGGCAGCATTTTGTGTGAGTTATAAACCAAACAATGCCTTTTATGAAGCATACGGTTTAAGCGGCATTGAGAGTTTGGAAAAAACCATTCGTTACATCAAGACCCAATACCCCGATCATTTTGTGATTGCTGATGCCAAGCGCGGCGATATTGGCAATACCAGTAAAATGTATGCCAAAGCGTTTTTTACACGGTTGCATGCCGATGCCATAACAGTGGCGCCTTACATGGGAAGTGATTCGGTACAACCCTTTTTGGAATTCGATAACAAGTGGGCCATTGTATTGGGATTAACCAGCAATGCCGGTTCGGCCGACTTTCAACAACTAAAAATAAACGGCAAAGAATTGTATTTACACGTGATTGAAACCTGCGCCCAATGGGGCAACGATAAAAACATGATGTTTGTAGTGGGTGCCACGAAAGCACAATTATTGGTTGAGATCAGAAAAATAATTCCCAATCACTTTTTACTGGTGCCCGGTGTTGGCGCCCAAGGCGGCAGTTTGGAAGAGGTTTGCAAATATGGCTTAACAAAAGACATTGGTTTATTGGTGAATTCGAGCCGTAACATTATTTATGCCTCTAACGGTACCGACTTTGCCGAAAAAGCCGCCGCCGAAGCCGAAAAGATGGCAACAGAAATGCGCCAAATAATTCTTAATTTTTAATTCATCATTTTTAATTTTTAATTTCCATGGAAGATACCCAACAACCACACTTAGACATTGAATTGAGCGAGGAAATCGCCGAAGGCATTTATTCTAACTTGGCCATCATCACCCACTCACAAAGCGAATTTGTTTTGGATTTTATTAAAATCATGCCCGGTGTGCCAAAAGCCCGCGTTAAATCGCGCATTTTACTCACGCCCCAACACGCCAAACGTTTGGTGAAAGCCTTGGCTGAAAATATTGCCAAATTTGAACAAACCAACGGCAAAATAAAAGACATCGACACGCCTTTTCCAATGAGTTTCGGCGGACCAACCGCGCAGGCTTAAAATCTTTGTTAGTTGTGTTTCCTTAGAAGGTGATTGTTTTTATGACAAAACACTAAGTACTTTTTTTAAATTACAAATTGTTCGAGCAATTATATTACAAGCTCTGCGTGAGGGGCACGCAAGGCGTGGTTCTTTTTAGCGCCTGCCTCTTCTGCGCTAAAAAAACTGCGACTAATGTGCAATGCACATTTGGGCGAGACAGCGCGCATGATTAGCCGAGCCTGAAGTGACCCGACCCCCACTAAGCAAACTGGGAAATTGATAAACGCTTATTGGGGGGCACGCCCAAAACATATTCTCACAAATATTTTTCAGCATTATAAAAAGAATTATGTTGAAAAATCAATGCTCCTACTTCTCAATTGCTGCCTAAATTCAAACAAACTAAATTAAACCAATGATCAACGAAGCACGCTTGCACTTTAAAATTGCCGACCTATTAAATTTAAATTCAAAAGACATTACCGCCACCGTTCGTTTATTAGACGAAGGAGGCACCATACCATTTATTTCGCGCTACCGCAAAGAAGCCACAGGCAGTTTGGATGAAGTTCAAATCATGCAAATTCGCGATGAAATTGAACGTTTGCGCCAACTCGAACAACGCAAAGAATCGGTTTTAAAATCAATTGATTCGCAAGGCAAATTAACCGACGAATTACATGCCCTTATAATTGCCGCCGAAACTCTAACCCAAGTGGAAGATTTGTATTTGCCTTACAAACCAAAACGCCGCACCAAAGCCACCATGGCCCGCGAAAAGGGATTAGAACCATTGGCACAGTTTATTCTTGCACAAAACAAATTACTGCTTTTTGAAGAAGCTGAAAAATTTATCTCCGAAGAAAAAGAAGTGAAGTCGGTACTCGAAGCGCTGCATGGTGCCCGCGACATCATTGCCGAAACCGTTAGTGAAGATGCGATTATCAGAGAACTAATGCGCGACTTGTACAAACGCAGTGGCATCGTTAAAACCCGCGTGATTAGAGGCAAAGAAGAAGTGGGTGAAAAATTTTCGGACTATTTTGAATGGGAAGAAAAATTAATGAATTGTCCGAGTCACCGATTACTGGCCATGCGCCGCGGTGAAAAAGAAGATGTTTTAATTCTCGACTTAATTGTGGATGCGGATGAAGCCACTGCTTTAATTGAAAAAAAATACATTTTATCACGTGGCGATTGCGCCGATCAAATAAAAGAAGCCATTGCCGAAGGATTTAAACGTTTGTTGCAACCTTCTATTGAAGCCGAAATGCGCGTGATGACCAAACAAGCCGCCGATGAAAAAGCCATCACGGTTTTTGCAGATAACTTACGCGAATTATTATTGAGTTCACCATTGGGACAAAAAACCATTTTGGCCTTAGACCCGGGATTTAAATCCGGTTGCAAAGTAGTGGTGTTAAACAAAGAAGGAAAATTATTAGAGGATACCGTGATTTATCCCCACGAACCACAACGCAAAACGGTGGAAGCCGAAATGGTTGTATTGGCTTATTGCCAGCGCCACCAAATTGAAGCCATAGCCATTGGTAACGGCACGGCCTCACGCGAAACCGAACAATTTATTCGCAACATCGATGTATTGCCAAAAAGCATTCCGGTGATTGTGGTGAGTGAAGCCGGGGCATCTGTTTATTCGGCATCGGATGTTGCACGTGAAGAATTTCCCGACAAGGACGTAACCGTTAGAGGCGCTGTATCCATCGGTCGTCGCTTAACCGATCCATTGGCTGAATTGGTGAAAATAGATCCCAAATCAATTGGTGTGGGGCAATACCAGCACGATGTTGACCAATCCTTACTTAAAAATAAATTGGATGAAGTGGTGGCTTCATGTGTAAATGCCGTGGGTGTTGAGTTAAACACGGCCTCTAAAGAATTACTCTCATACGTATCAGGCATCGGACCAAGTTTAGCACAAAACATTGTGGAGTACCGCAATAATGCAGGTGCCTTCCGATCGCGCAAAGCCTTGATGCAAGTGCCGCGCATGGGCGAAAAAGTATTTGAACAATGTGCTGGATTTTTACGTTTGCGTGAAGGCGAACATCCTTTGGATAAAAGTGCCGTGCATCCCGAATCGTATCACATTGTAGAAAAAATGGCCAAGGACCTCAATTGCAGTATTGACGATTTAATTGAGAACAAAGACTTGCGTAAAAAAATACAGGTTCAGAATTATGTGACTGAAAACATTGGTTTACCAACTCTAAAGGACATAATAGCTGAACTCGAAAAACCGGGCCGCGATCCGCGTAAAAGTTTTGAATTGTTTAGCTTCGATGAAAATGTACACGAAATACGCGACTTGCGCGAAGGCATGCGTCTACCGGGCATTGTGACCAATGTGACCAATTTTGGCGCCTTTGTAGAT
>JBAXXZ010000014.1:0-13385 GCA_037127575.1 Bacteroidota bacterium
ATTTTAAATATGCCACGAAGTAGAAATCACTGCGTTCTTTCACTACGTGTCACCACTGAAGTGAAAAAGCCTCCCCGAATATCTCAGGAAGGCTTTTTCTACTTCAGAAAGGCGGTAAATTAGTTAAGCGCTTTTATTAATATATATGGAAATTTTAAATATGCCACGAAGTAGAAATCACTGCGTTCTTTCACTACGTGTCACCACTGAAGTGAAAAAGCCTCCCCGAATATCTCAGGAAGGCTTTTTCTACTTCAGTGGTGCCTCCAGGAATCGAACCAGGGACACAAGGATTTTCAGTCCTTTGCTCTACCGACTGAGCTAAGGCACCATCTTTATTGCACTTCATTCGGTGTGAAGTGTTTTCTCATTAAGAGGCTGCAAAAATACGGTTTTTATCCATCTGACAAAATATTTCCAAAAAAATCTTAATTGAGCAGCAAGGCTTGTATATTCCTCTACCTTTAGCCCATGAATTTGTTGGTTGATTTTGGCAATACACGCGTGAAAGCCGCCATTTTTAATGATGGCCGTTTGATGGCCAAAAGTGCTTTTGATCAAGCGGAGGATTTATTTTTGTGGTTGAAAAAATACAATGGCATACAAAAGTGTTTAATTGGTTCTGTTACCAAGGCCCACGAAGCTGTTTATGCGTTGTTGCAAAAACAATTTACAACAACTCTTTTTAAAACCGATACGCCCACTCCCCTTCAAAATTTATACCACAGCGCCTTAACATTGGGCTCCGACCGCTTGGCGGCTTCGGTGGGGGCTTACCACCTTTGTCCGAATAAAAACGTATTAAGCATTGATGCAGGCACCTGCATAAAATACAATTTTGTGAACCACAAAAACGAGTACTTGGGCGGGGCCATTTCACCTGGACTTCAAATGCGTTTAAAAGCCATGCACCATTATACAGCAGCTTTGCCTGTGGTGGAAATGGACAAGCAGTACACAAAACTAGTTGGCACAAACACCCAAGAATCATTGCTCAGCGGGGCTTTAACGGCTACGGCCTGTGAAGTAGATGGTATGATTGGGCGATACCTTATTGCCTACACCGATTTAGAGGTTTATGTTACCGGTGGCGATGCCGCGTATTTGTGCAAACAAGTTAAAAATCGTTTCTTTGCCGAGCCCGATTTAATAATGATTGGTTTAAATTCCATTTTAGATTTTAATGATAAATAAAAAGTATTTCTCCATTTTGTTCTTTGTGTTGATTTTGTCGTTAAACTACAATTCACAAAACAATTTATTTAATCCCTATTCACGTTACGGCTTGGGCGAAATGAATTCGTCGGTTTTGTCCCACAATTCGGGTATGGGCGGTGCTTGCATTGCCTTAAAACCCGATTCTACGATGCCCATGTTTATCAATACCGGAAATCCGGCGGCTTACCCACTCATTAAATTAACTTCCTTGGAAGTGGGCGGTACATTTTTATTCTCACGTTTCAAAAGTAATGCAGGTACTTCTCAAAATTGGGGAACAAATTTTTCATACGCTACCTTGGGTTTTCCGGTGCGTGAAAAAGGTGGCGCCGTGGTAGGAATTATGCCATACTCAACTGTGGGATATAATTTAGAAAGCAAATCGGATTTGGATTTGGTTGGCACCATGACCTATCAATACTCGGGCGCCGGCAATTTAAACAAAGCCTTTATTGGTTATGGGGTAATGCCTTTTGATAAAAGTTTGCAAAAGTTTAGAAGGAAACGTCAGTACATTGCCGATTCATTAAAAACACTTAGTAGAACAAGTTTTAAGTGCCGTGAATTTGGTAATAAATTGTTATCCGATTTTTCATTGGGATTAAATGTGAATTATATTTTTGGTAATGTATCGAATGTGGCCAAAGTGATTTATCCCAGCACCTTATTGTACAACAATACCCTTCGCGAGCGCTCATTGGTGATGGGCGATTTTACAGGCAATTTTGGTGCGCAAACTGCTATTACCATTGATAGTGTTCGTGTAAACAATCATAAGCGCCGTGCTTTGCGCGAAAAAGTGCGCTTTACCATGGGCTTCTTTATGGCCTTGAATAGCACTTTAAAAGCCGATTATACAGCCTCTGCTTATAATTATATTTTGAATGGGTCGGGACAAGAAATTATACGTGATACAGCTTACTACTTGCAAAAAAATTCGAGCAGCATTCGTTTGCCTTTGGAACAAGGTTTTGGTATTGGTTTTAAAAAAGGTGAACGCATTAATTTGGTGGCTGATTTTGCCTTAACCTATTGGAAGGATTTTAAATATTTGGATGAATTAAACAATTTTAAAAATTCGTACCGCACTGCCATCGGTGTGAATTATGTGCCTGAAAAATATGCCTCGGGCCGGGGTTCATATGTGCGCCGCATGAATTATCGCTTAGGGGCTTCTTATCAAAGCGGTTACATTAGTCTTAGCAAACAATTGATATCAGATTATTATGTGAGCGGCGGCATTGGTATTCCGGTTGGCATTGGCCGTTTATCGTCGATGATAAACATCAGTGCGCAGTATGGTAAAATGGGCACCTTAAAATCTAATTTGTTGCAACAAAATTACTGGCGCATTAATTTTGGATTTACTTTCGCTGATCGTTGGTTTCAAAAATTCCGCTACGATTAATTTTGAAAAAAATTGCTATAGCTGTTTTCGTGTTTGCTGTACTGGCTTTATTTGCTTGTACCAACGATTTAAAGGATGTAATGGCTTTGCCTAAAAACACCTACACCCCATCGCAAATTGGCGATAGTGTAACCATGTTGTACACCGACAGTGCCCGATTAAAAATTATGCTGAAGGCCAATCGCATGTTGGTGTTTAATAAAAACGTGAAAGAACCTTTGACCATTTTGCCCAAAGGTTTTTTTGTAACTTTTTTTGATGAACATGAAAAAATTTCAGCCACTTTAAAAGGTAATTACGGTGTTCGTTATGATATTAGCAAACGCATGGAAGCCAAGTATGCTGTGGAGGTGGTGAATATTAAAGGCGAGAAATTGGAAACCGAAAAATTGGTATGGGATGAAATTAATAAAAAAATTTACACCGATGCATTTGTAAAAATCACCACGGGCAAGGAAGTGATAACAGGCATGGGCATGGAAAGCAATCAGGATTTTTCGAAGTACGAAATAAAACAAGTGACCGGTATAATTCAATTAAACAACAATGAGCCCTGAATCGCAATTAAAGATATTTAAGTTTTTAGAAAAATTATGGTTGGTAGCCGCAGCCGTTGGCGTGGGTTTTACCGTTTATTTTTTAATCTGTAGAGACAATGACAGTGCTTTGTTCTTTTTCGGGTTTTTTATTTTATCGGCCTTATTGTACATTTTAAGAAAAAGGCAAAGGGTAAAATTTCAAAGTCACATGCACAAGCCTGAACGGCCTAAAAAGTAAAGTATTGGCGGGAATTAAGTCTTCACTTGCCTTAAAAACTTTAACAATCAATTTTCACCATTCGTACCAAAAACGCACAAAGCCCTTAATTTTCGTGTAAATTAGAGCCATGTTTTGGTTGTTGTTTAAGGAAAGCATTTTTTTTGCCTGGC
Source organism: Bacteroidota bacterium (assembly GCA_037127575.1). Classification (GTDB taxonomy): domain Bacteria; phylum Bacteroidota; class Bacteroidia; order B-17B0; family Aurantibacillaceae; genus Aurantibacillus. The sequence continues at coordinate 3,556 of JBAXXZ010000014.1, forward strand.
ACTCACTGGTAACAAATAAACTGCGCTCATTTTTGAGTTTGCTGGGCATCACCATTGGCATTTTTGCCATCATTTTGGTGTTTACCATTGTTGATGCGCTTGAAAGTAATATCCGGGGCAGCATTCAATCTTTAGGTAACAATGTGGTGTATGTTCAAAAATGGCCATGGTCTTTTGGGCCCGATTACCCTTGGTGGAAATACATGAACCGCCCAACGCCACAGTATTTTGAGTTGGAAGAATTGCAAAAACGTTGTAAAACCACCGAGGCCATTGCTTATCGTATTGGGGCAAGAAAAACCATTAAGTTTCGTTCGAACAATGTTCAGAATGCTGTAGTGGCGGGTATTTCGCATGAGTTTTATAAAATTAAAAATTTTGATTTATCCTCGGGCCGCTACTTTACAGAGAATGAAACCGAGGCCGGGTACCACGAGGTGTTAATTGGCACAAGCATTGCCGAAGCATTGTTTCCAAACAGTGATCCATTGGGACAACAGATACAAATAGGCGGACAGAAGGCCACGGTGATAGGGGTGATTAAAAAAGAAGGAGAAAGTTTATTGGGCATGAGTTTCGATTACCAAGTGATTATGCCATTTAATTTTGCGCGCTACATCATCGATACCAAATCGGAGAATGTGGATCCAACGATTTATGTTAAGGCAAGGCCACACATTAGCAATGCTGAAATGATGGATGAGTTAACGGGTGCCTTGCGCTCGATAAGGCGGCAGAAGCCGGGCGTGGAGGCCAATTTTGCATTAAATGAAACCAGTTTAATTTCGCAGGGCTTCGACACATTGTTTGATTTGGTAGGCATGGCCGGTTGGATTATTGGCGGCTTCTCGATTTTAGTAGGTGGTTTTGGCATTGCCAACATTATGTTTGTATCGGTAAAAGAACGCACCAATTTAATTGGAATACAAAAAAGTTTGGGTGCCAGAAACATTTTTATTTTGTTGCAATTTTTAGGCGAGAGTGTGATGCTAAGCGCCATTGGTGGTTTTTTTGGTTTGGTCTTAACTTGGCTAATCACCTTATTGGGTAAAGATGCCATTGATATGGAAATAGGTTTAACAGGAGCCAATGTGATTTTGGGCTTCACCATTTCGATTTTGATTGGCATCATCAGCGGCTTTATTCCTGCTTACAGCGCTTCGCAATTGGATCCGGTGGAGGCCATAAGAACCAATTAGTTTTTTTGTACCTTGTATAAAAAAAGATGAAAAAAATTATTCTAAGTATTGGGTTTATTAGTTTAATGTCGTGCGGCGGCGCAGATGCTACAAAGGAAGCTCCTAAGGTAGTTTGTGACACTGTTGAAGTTGCACTTTACGATTCAACAGGCGCTGAAATTAAGGTTGCTACCGTAAAATGCGATACCATTAAAGAAGCCAAATAAGGAGCCACATTTTAATTGTTATTATTTAAGCGGTGTGAATTGCTTGTGAATTTTTTTGCGGCTAAGTGAAAGCCATTACCTTTGTTTGCATACCATGTTAAGTCGGCCTAAAATAATTAGTTTTATTTGCATCTTCGGGTATTTGTCGGTGTTGTTCACCTTTCCGCAAGTATTTTCACCCGGTATAAAAAAGTTGGGCACCATGGTTCCGGCGATATATGGCATTTTGGTGGCCATGCATTTTATTGCTTGTGTTGGTTTGTGGTATTACAAGCAGTGGGGTGTTCAATTGTATTTGATTGCCTTTTTTAGCAAAATTATTTTCTATTTATTGAGTAATCAAACAGGCGCGGTGTTTTATGTGAATGCCCTTTTTGGTGTTGTTTTTATGGTGGTGTTATTGAAACATTACCGAAGAATGAATCCGAATTTGTGATCTTTTTTAGGATTAAAATCTCTATTTAATTTATTTGCTGTCTTGTTTAGAGACAGCTTTTTTATTTAGGATGAAGAACATTGGCATTTCAAATTAAAAATTTAAATGTTGGCGTGTGCTTAAATTTTAAGGTACGATAGCGCCAGGGACTGAAAGAAGCCCGCCCGCAGCCAAACAACAAAATTTGTTGATAGAGGCGGCTAGGCAAGTATTTGCCTAGACCCCGCAGATTTACAAATTTGTTTTTTGGCAAGGGAGGCTGACATGAAGGCCCGGTTGCGAAGCAGTAAAACCGCAAATTTTTTCAATTTGGGAGTGTGGCTGTATGCTTGAGTAACGAAGGTGGTTTTACGCTTTCGGAAGGCGCCCAAATAAAAAAGATGAACTTATTGCCATTTAATTAAGACATTAATCATGATTGGGCTATAAACATGTGTATTTATAGGTGTTTGGGGGGCAGTGTGGAGAAATAATAAATCTTAAAAGACCTAAAATTTCAAAAAAAAATTTGCTTGTATTTAAAATAATTGTTTATCTTTAGTATAGCGTATTGGATAAAATATCGCTATTCACTCAGTCAAACGACTACTTTAATCAACAGAACAGATGATTGCCGAATTAGAAACACCGGAAATATTAGATACCCTTAAGAGCTTTTTTGGTTTTGACGGGTTTAAGGGAAACCAGGAAAAGATCATTAAAAACTTGCTTTCGGGTAATGATACCTTTGTGATAATGCCAACGGGCGGCGGCAAGAGTTTGTGTTACCAATTGCCTGCCATTTTAAGTGAAGGAACAGCCATTGTTGTTTCGCCTTTAATTGCCTTGATGAAAAATCAAGTAGATGCCATTAGGGGGTTTAGCAACGAAACGGGCATTGCACATTTTTTAAATTCATCATTAAACAAAAGTGATATCACCAAGGTAAAAAGTGATGTGGTTAGCGGTAAAACCAAATTGCTTTACATAGCGCCTGAAACTTTAACCAAGGAAGACAACATTGCTTTTTTTAAGGAGTTTAAAATTTCGTTTTTTGCCATTGATGAGGCGCATTGTATTTCGGAGTGGGGCCATGATTTTAGGCCTGAATACCGCCGTTTACGACCTATTATTGACGCTGTTGGTGGTGTGCCGGTAATGGCACTAACGGCTACGGCTACACCGAAGGTACAACAAGATATTCAGAAAAATTTGGGCATGATGTCGGCCACCTTGTATAAGTCGTCGTTTAACCGCGATAATTTGTATTATGATGTGCGACCAAAACTAAATGTAAACAAGGAGATTATTAAATACGTTAAACAAAATGCCGGCAAAAGCGGCATCATTTATTGTTTGAGCCGTAAAAAGGTGGAAGAAATTGCGGAGGCTTTGCGCGTAAACGGTATTAAAGCCGCGCCTTATCATGCAGGATTGGATGCCAAGGAAAGAGCCAAAACACAGGATCAGTTTTTAATGGAAGAATTGAATGTGATTGTGGCCACCATTGCTTTTGGAATGGGCATTGATAAGCCGGATGTGCGTTTTGTGATTCACCATGATATTCCAAAATCGCTGGAAGGTTATTACCAAGAAACCGGCCGTGCCGGGCGCGATGGCGGAGAAGGCAAGTGTGTAACTTTTTACAGTTACGACGACATTTTGAAGTTGGAAAAATTTATGAAGGATAAGCCGGTGGCTGAACAGGAAATTGGGAAACAAATGTTGTCGGAAACGGCTGCCTTTGCCGAAACCAGCAGCTGTCGCCGGAAGTTTTTATTGCATTATTTTGGCGAGGAGTTTGAAGAGCAAAGGTGTAACAGCATGTGCGACAATTGTCGTTACCCGCGTCAACGTTTTGAAGCCAAGGAGGATTTAAAATTGGCATTAACAGCGGTGCAAGAAACAAAAGAGAAGCACAAGATTAAGGACATGATTAATGTGGTGATGGGGCATATGAGTTCGACTGCCAAATCGTACAAGCACAATTTGGTAAAAAGTTGGGGTGCCGGTGTTGATCATGATAAGGAAGATAAGTTTTGGCAGGCGGTATTTCGGCAGGCCATTGTGAACGGATTTTTGAGCAAAGACATTGAAAATTACGGTTTATTAAAATTGACCGAGAAGGGAAAAAATTTCATCAAAAATCCGCAGAGTATTAAGCTAACGCGTGACCATGATTATTTAAATGAAGAGCGCGACAATGGTGATGATGACATTGCGGTTGGCAGCAAAGGCAGTGCCGGTGCGGCGGATGAGGTGATGTTTTCGTTGTTAAAAGATTTGGTGAAAAAAACGGCCAAAACAAAGGGTTTACCGCCATATGTGATTTTTCAGGAATTGTCGTTGCAGGAGATGGCCATTCAGTATCCCATTACCATGGATGAAATGATTAAGATCACGGGGGTGGGTGCAGGCAAAGCGGCCAAGTACGGAAAACCTTTTATTGATTTGATTAAAAATTATGTTAGCGAAAATGAGATTGAACGGCCGGTTGACATGGTGATTAAATCGGTGGTCAATAAATCGGGTCTAAAGGTTTATATTATTCAAAACATTGACCGTAAGATTAATTTGCGTGACATGGCCAAGAGTAAAAATTTAACTTTGGCCAAATTGTTGACGGAAATAGAGACCATTGTTGAATCGGGTACCAAGGTGAACATCTCATATTATATTGACGATATGATAGATGAAGAAAAGCAGGATGAAATTTTGGAGTATTTTAAGGAGAGTGAAACCGACAGTGTTCAGGTGGCTTTAAACGAATTGGGTGAGAATGAATACAGTGAAGAGGAGATAAGGGTGATGCGTATTAAATTTTTATCGGACTTCGGTAATTAATTTTGGTTTTGATTTAAAGGAATTCCCGCTAAGTTTTTTAGCGGGTTTTTTTATGGTGATATAATTTTTATTTAGGAGCTGCGTTATTAGATAGATTGTTTTCAAAAGAAATTCATAGAAAAATTTATTTGTTTGCTTTGGTGACCTCGCCATTGGGCTTATTGTTAGGGCGATTTCCGGGCAGTTTACCCATGGTGATAATGGGTGCCAATTGGTTGTTGGAAGGCGGTTTTGAGAATAAGTGGAAAGCCTTAAAAAACAATGTTTTGTTTTATAGTCTCATTGCTTTGTTTTTACTTTATTTATTGGGCTTGTTTTATGCAACGCATGTTGGCAATGCCATTGAAGAAATTCGCATTGCCTTGCCCATGATTGCTTTGCCTTTGATGGTGTTAAGCAGCGGGCCCATTGGTAAGGCAGAAGTGAAATGGACATTGATTGGATTAATTGTTGGTTGTTTTTTGAATACCCTTTGGTGTTTTATTTATGGTTTTGTGTTGCACCATGTTGAAGAAGGCAGAAATTTATCGCGTTTTATGAGTCACATTCGTTTGGGGATGTTAATTGATTTGGCGATTATGGCTTGTGTGTATTTATTTTTGTTGTCGGGGCAAGCGCGCGAGCGATTGTTGTATTTGTTGTGTGTAGTGTATTTTGTGTTGATGTTGTTTGTGTTGAGTTTGATGTCGGGTTTGGTGATGTTATTCATTTTGGTTTTGATTTGTGCTTTGTATTATTTCTACAAACAAAAAACGGTTTATAAAATAGCGACTTTCATTTTTGTGTTTTTGTTTTTGTTTATGGGGCTAAGCTTGGTTTTGCAATTAAGTGCTTCGCAATTACAAAGCAATGATTCGGTTTACAATGAGATGAAAAAGCAAAACACTAAAGGCAGGGCTTACATTTGTTTTGACAGTTTGGGTGTGCTTGAAAATGGGCATTATGTGTATCGCAACATACAATTGGAAGATTTGCGCCGGACTTGGAATTATCGTGTTCCCGAAGATTCGTTTAGTTACAATCCCGAACACAATATTAAAAGGTATTATGTTTTATTGCGTTATTTATCAAGTGCAGCCTTGAGCAAAGATGAGGAGGGCGTGAAGGCTTTAACGGATAAGGATATACAAAGTATACGACACAATATAACCAATGTAGATTATGTGCATTGGTGGTATATGCACAAGCGCTTGTATGAATTGGTGAATGAATATGCTGATTTTAAAAACGGTGGTGAGGTGAACGGGCATTCATTTGCTTTGCGCATCAGGTATTGGAAAGCGGCTGTAGTGGGTATTCAAGCGAATTTATTTTTTGGCGTAGGCAGCGGAGATGTGCAACAGAGTTTGGAAAATATTTACGAGAAACATTTTCCTGAAATTTCAAAAAAGTATTATTTAAAACCGCATAACCAATTTTTAACGGTGACTTTGGCATATGGCCTTATCGGCTTGTTGGTATTTTTATGGCTTCTGTTTTTTCCGATATTTTATTTAAGAAAATATTTATCGCCCATGTATGTTTTGTTTTTTGTGGTGTTATTGCTGTCGTTTATTACTGAAGATACTTTGGGAACACAAGCGGGACTTGGTTTTTACAGCATCTTCAATACTTTGTTTTGCGCCGAGGCGTATTTTAAAAAGCGACAAATTCTTGGGGATTTACCGGAGAGCCATTGAACCAAAGTTCGAAATGTAAATGCGGACCATTGCTTTTTTCGCCGGTATTTCCAACCACTGCAATGGCTTCACCCGATTTGATGCGGTCGCCGGTTTTACGCAAAATAACCGAGCAGTGTTTGTAAATGCTTATGAGGTTATTGCTGTGTTGCACTTGAATGATGTTGCCTTCTTGGGCGGTAAAACCTGTAAATACAATTGTTCCGTCTAATGTTGACTTTATTGTTTCATCGGCTTTGGTTACAATGTCGAGACCGTAATGTTGGTCTTTGATACTAAATGAAGCACTCACCATGCCGTAAACAGGGGTAAAAAACACCAATTCACTCAATCCGCTCAATTTAATTTTGGCGATGCTGGACAAGCTGTTGTTTTTGTTTTTTTCGTAATCTTGGCGAAATTCGATGTCGGCTGCGCTGGGTTTGGCGTTTAGTAGGGTGCGTTTACCGCTTGTATCACGTTTTGGTTTAGGGCCTTTGGTTTCGAGGTTTTCGTTTAAAACATTCATAAGGCTATTTAAAAACAGCTCTTTTGCAGCCAGGGTTTCTTCGAGCGAATCGGCCTGGATACTTAGTTTTAAAATTTGTTTGCGTTCGGCAATGTTACCATAGCCGGGAATATACTCGCGGAGAGGGGTAAAGGCAATGAGGCTAATGGTGAGGCTGATCATTACGATGGTGATTGACAAAGCGCCAATTAATATCCCTGCAGGCTTAAGGCGCAATGAGAATTTCTCGCTAAAGGTGCTGTCGCTAAGGATGACAAGCCGAAAACGTTTGTTCAGAAAAATGGAAAGTTGTTTCCATCGGCTTATTTTTTGAATGTCCATGATTGGTAAAGATGCAAAAAAAACATAATTTTTTCAGGAAACTTGCAAGACAGATATAGTTTCCTTAGTTTTGTGCCGCAAAAATCAATGGAGCCACAAGAAAAGATATTAAAAACCTCACTCAACCTATTTTTTAAGTACGGTATTAAACATGTTACCATGGATGATATTGCCAAGGAATTGGGCATGTCGAAAAAAACCATTTATCATTTTTACAAAGAGAAGGATGATTTGGTGAATCAATTGTGTGAAATGGAGATGTTGTTGCAAGAGGACTTGTTTAATAAAATTAATGAAGAGGCAATGGATCCGATTCATGAAATAATGATGATTAGTCAGAAAATGAGAGAAATGATGCAAAACATTAATCCCATCTTTTTTATGGATTTACAAAAATTTTATCCGGAAGCATTTAAGCGCTTTCAAAAATTTAAAGAAAGCTGTGCTTTTCAAAAAATTGTTGACAACATTATGAAAGGCATCAACTTAGGCATTTACCGCAAGGATTTTGATGTTGTGTTTGCAGCGCGTTACCGCTTGAGCCAGATTGACACTTTAATGTTTGGCAATCACATTGTGTATGAAAAAATAAGTTTTGTACGAGCGCACGAACTTATGTTCGAAATGTTTGTTTATGGTATATGCACAGTTAAGGGCCATAAATTGATTAATAACTACAAAAAGATTCACGAAGAAGAGTGAGAATAAAGAATTAATAATTTTAAAAGTAACTGATAACAAGAATATGGCACAAATAAAAAAATATACATTCATTATCGTCGCGCTTGTAATGGTGTTTAATTTAAAAGCGCAAGAAACAAAATCAAATAGCTTTAGTTTACAGCAGGCCATTGAGTATGCTTTGAAGAATAGTCCGAATATTCAAAATGCCGAGTTAGACAAGCTCAATGCCATTTACAAGAAGAATGAGATTTTCGGCTTAGGTTTGCCGCAGGTGAATGGGTCGATTGATTTTAAAGATTATTTAAGAATTCCAACCTCCTTGTTGCCTGGCCAAATGTTTGGTGGTGCGGCAGGCACCTACATTCCGGTAAAATTTGGCACCAAATACAATGCTACAGCAGGCATTAGTGCCTCGCAATTAATTTTTAGCAGTGATTATTTATTTGGATTAAAAGCATCGGATCAATTTGTTGGTTTGTATGAAATTAATTTAAAGCGTTCGAAGGTTGAATTAATTACCCAAGTATCAAAAGCGTATTATACGGTGCTGGTGAATCAAGAAAAGTTAAAATATTTTGATGCCAATTTAGCGCGTGTAGAAAAAACCAGCAACGATTACAAGGCCTATTATAAAGAAGGCTTGGCTGAACAGATAGATGTTGAGCGTTGGGAAGTGCAATTGAACAATTTAAAAAATGAAAAAGAAAAGGTTGAAAAACTGATTGGTTTATCCTTAACGGCATTAAAATTTCAAATGGGGTATAAACTGAGTGATGATATTCAATTAGCGGATAAGTTGGATGCCACTGAAGAACAAAATCAGGAAATGAGTTTGTCGGCCATTAATATTAAAGGCCGAAGCGATTTGCAATTGTTACAAGCGCAACAAGTCCTGAATGAATTGGATGTAAAACGTTTAAAGTATGGTTATTTGCCAACATTGGCTGCCTATGGTTCGTTTCAGTACAATGCCCAGCGCACCACTTTTAATTTATTGCAATTCGACAACAATGATGTGAATAAAAAATGGTTCCCAATTAGTTTGGTGGGCTTAACCTTAAACATGAATTTATTCGACGGTTTGCAGCGCCATTATAAAATTGAACAAGCAAAAATGGCTTCGCAAAAAAGTTTGAATAATATTAAAAATTTGGAAATGGCTTTTGAGTTGGAAGCTAACGCGGCAATTGTTGGCTATAACAATGCGATAACCAGCATGAAAATTCAAAAGAAAAATATGGATTTGGCACAACACATTGTGGAAGTAGCCAACAAAAAATTTCAGGTGGGCGTAGGCAACAATTTGGATGTGGTGTTTGCCGAAGCCAGTTTAAAAGAAGCGCAAACCAATTATTACAATGCTTTATTCGACTTATTGATGGCGAAAGTTGACTATCAAAAAGCCACCGGGGCATTGGGAAAATAAAATAACAAACAATTAAAAATGAAACGAAATCAATCAATCATAACAATGAAAAATTCACTTGCAATACTCGTACTTACTGTAATTATTACAGCTTGTGGTGCGCCGAATCAAAAAGCGCAACTCGAAAAATTAAAGAAACAAAAATCGGATTTGGAAGTAAAAATTTTGGCGCTTGAAGAAGAGATGGCCAAATCGGATACCACTTTATTTAAGGAAAAAGCCATTGAAGTGGCTGCCACTGCTTTAAAGCCGGAAACCTTTAAAACCTATATTGAAATTCAAGGACGTGTTGATGCCGATGAGAGTGTGTCATTATCGAGTGAGATGCCGGGTACCATCACCAAAATTAATGTGAAGGTGGGTGATAAAATTAGCAAAGGCCAAGTGTTGGCTGAAACCGATTCGCGTGCAGCCCAACAACAACTGGCAGCAGCCCAAGTGAGTTTGGCATTGGTGACCCAATTGTATGAAAAACAAAAAAACTTATGGGACCAAAAAATTGGTACTGAAATGCAATTCTTGCAAGCCAAGGCCATGAAAGAGGCGAC
>JBAXXZ010000015.1:0-13025 GCA_037127575.1 Bacteroidota bacterium
AATCCAAGGCTTGTTGTTCGGCTTCACTGAGCTGATTGCCTTGGTGTGAACAAGCCGATAAAAAAACCGAAACGAAAAAAGTGCTAAGAATGAAGTGTGCTGGTTTCATGTTATTTTTTTCTTTCAATGGCGTAAGTTAATAATCGCTGTAAACTGTTTCGGGATTCGTTCTCAGGCAATTGCTGTATGATTTGAAGGGCTTGCTCTTTATAATGATGCATGATTTTATTGGCGTAGTCAATGCCGCCTTTTTGAATTACAAAATTAATTACCTTTTTTACTTGTTCACTTTCTTCATTATGGTTTTTAATCAGGTTGATGATTTTCCGTTTTTCATTCCAAGTACTTTGATTTAAGGCGTAAATTAAAGGCAAGGTCATTTTCTTTTCTTTAATATCTATACCTGTTGGTTTACCAATATCACCTTCACTGCCAAAATCAAACAAATCATCCTTTATTTGAAAGGCAATACCCGTAAGGGTTCCAAACTGATGTGCGGCTTTAATTAATTTTTCATCCTGACTCACCGAAGCTACGCCTGCGGCACAACAAGCAGCGATAAGGGTAGCAGTTTTTTTTGTAATGATTTCAAAATACACTTCTTCTGAAATATCTAATCGGCGCGCTTTTTCAATTTGCAATAATTCACCTTCGCTCATTTCACGAACAGCATTGCTCACTATTTTTAATAGGTGAAAATCGTTGTTGTCGAGCGATAACAGCAATCCTTTAGATAATAAAAAATCACCGATGAGTACGGCAATTTTATTTTTCCATAAAGCGTTAACGCTAAAAAATCCGCGGCGTTCGTTGCTGTCGTCAACCACATCATCATGCACTAAGGTGGCCGTGTGAAGTAATTCAATTAAGGCAGCAGCTCTGTGCGTACTGTCGTTAATGGCCCCGCACGATTGTGCCGACAAAAAAACAAACATGGGTCTGATTTGTTTTCCTTTTCGTTTTACGATGTAGGAAGTAATTTTATCCAGCAGCGGCACCGAACTCTTCATGGCAACTTTGAATTTTTCTTCAAAAATTTCCATGTGGTGCGCAACCGGTAATTTTATTTCATCAACTGCTTTTGACACAAGTTCTAAGTTAAAATTTTATTTCAAAACTGGCGAAACTAATTTGTTTTTATTGGCTAATTGGCCACAAGCCGCATCAATGTCCTTACCGCGGCTATGTCGTAAGTTTACAATCACGCCGTTTTTTTCGAGGTAGGCTATAAAAGCCGATAAACGTTCTTTGGATGTTTGTTTAAATTCACTGCCATCAATGGCATTATATTCAATAATGTTAACCTTACTTTTAACCCTTTTACAAAAGGCCGCCAATTCGCGGGCATCTTCTAAAGAATCATTAAAGTCACTAAAAGCAATATATTCAAAAGTAGGCCGGGTACCAGTTACATTAATAAATTGATTTAACGCATCGGCCAAATTATCCAAGGTATTGGTTTCGTTGATGGGCATAATTTGGTTTCGCTTTTCGTCGTTGGCCGCGTGTAATGAAAGCGCCAAATGAAATTTAACCTTGTCCTCTGCCAACTTCGTAATCATTTTGGCCACGCCCGCCGTTGAAACCGTGATGCGCTTGGGCGACATGCCCAGTCCGCTTGGGTCGGTAATTTTATCGATCGACTTCATCACCTCGGCATAATTTAAAAGCGGCTCTCCCATACCCATATAAACAATGTTGGTTAAGGGGGCTTCATAACGGCTCGCAGCAGTGTTCTTTATCAACACCACTTGATCAACAATTTCATCTGCATTTAAATTACGCATGCGTTTTAGTTTTCCTGTGGCGCAAAATTTACAGGTTAAACTGCAACCCACTTGCGATGAAATACAGGCCGTCATTCGGTCTCTGTGAGGAATCAGCACGCTTTCCACCACAAAATTATCGTGCAAACGCATGGCACATTTAATGGTTTTGTCGGCACTTACTTGCAACTCATGGATTTGCACCGCATTAATCACAAAATTTGTCTGTAAGTACTCCCTTAGCTTTTTTGAAAGGTTCGACATTTGCGTAAAATCAACCATTCCTTTGGCCCACAGCCAATCATACACCTGCTTAGCACGAAATGCAGGTTCACCAATAGATTCAAATACATCAATCAATTGGTTTTGCGATAATGCCCGTATGTCGCGCTTAGTCATTTAGAGCGCAAAGATATCAATCCAAGCGATAAATAGCTAAATTTACACTGTGCGATTCATTCAAGCTGATAAAATTTTTGATGGTCGAAAATTCCTCGACAGTGGCGCCACACTGGTGCTAGATGCGCAAAATCGCTTGCAAGAAATTATTTACAACCTGCCTAGTCAGCACCCAACAATTGAGTTTTATTCAGGACTTCTATGCCCCGGTTTTGTAAATGCGCATTGTCATTTAGAATTAAGTCATTTTTTTGATGCCATTCCTCAACATAGCGGCTTACCCGCTTTTGCAAAAAAAGTTGTGCAATTACGGCCGGGCTTCAGCAAAGAATTGGCCCTCGAACAAATGCAAATTTGGGATCATGCCATGTGTCAAAACGGTATTGTGGCGGTTGGCGATATCTGCAATGATGCGGCAAGCTTTGGCATAAAACAACACAGTAAAATTTATTACCATTCTTTTATTGAGGTCATTGGATTAAATCCAAGCCATGCTGAGAAAATATTTAACAGCGGGCTTCAATTATACCATCAGTTAATTAATTTAGGATTGCATGGCTCTTTGGCGCCCCACGCACCATACAGTGTTTCAAAACAATTGGTGCAATTGATTGCAGATTTTAATGCAAGCCTAAATGGCCCTACTTCTATTCACAACCAAGAAAGTGAAGAAGAGGAAAAATTTATGCTGGGTGAGAAAAGCGGATTTGATGATTTGTACCAATTTCTAAACATTGATTTAAGCTGGCGAGTTTCGCCAAAAATGAACGGTATTAAGCTTTTTGATGAGGCGTTAAAAAAGGGGAAATGGCTTTTGGTTCACAATACATTTACCAATGCCAAAGATTTAGCAACAACAAATCATCCTGATGTCTTTTATTGTTTTTGTCCGAATGCTAATTTGTACATCGAAAACCAATTGCCTTTGTTTAATTTGTTTAAAAGCAGTGGTAGCGAATTTTGCTTGGGCACTGATAGTTTGGCAAGTAATCACCACTTGGATATGATTGCCGAAATGAATGTATTAAAAACATTCAGTGATTTTAGTGACGAACAAATTTTAAAAGCGGCCACAGCCAACGGCGCCAAGGCCTTAGGCGTATCGAAAGAATTTGGCACTTTAATGCCACAAAAAAATACAGGTTTAAACCAAATACAATTACACAACAATACATTTAAATTTATCAAAAAAATAACTTAAGATGTTATACTTAAAATCCTTTTGTTTCGGACCATTTCAAGAAAACACATACCTCTTGTATGATGAAACAAACACTGCCTTCATTTTTGATCCCGGTAATTCAAAAACTTCGGAAAATGAAACTTTAAAATCTTTTATTGATGAAAAACAATTGCGATTGGAACGTTTGTTGTTAACGCATGGGCACATTGATCATATAATGGGCAACCGATTTATTTTTGATACTTATGGCTTGTTACCTGAAGTTCACCGTGACGATCTTTTTTTTATTGAAAACATGGTGAAGAGTGCTGATCTATTCGGCTTAACATGCGAACCGTCGCCCTTACCCGAAAAATTTATAGAAGAAGGCGACATCATTCAGTTAGGCGCATATTCCCTGCAATGCATGCATACCCCGGGTCATTCGCCTGGAAGCATTAGTTTTTATCAATCACAAAATAATCTTGTTCTTTCGGGTGATGTATTATTTCAAAACAGCATTGGTCGAACCGATTTACACATGGGCGATCACAACACACTCATCCAGTCCATTCAAAACAAACTGCTTTTGCTAAACCCACAAACAAAGGTGTATTCGGGCCATGGTGCAGCTACAAGTATTGGCGCTGAAAAAACAAACAATCCATATATAAGGTAAAAAGCACCAAATAAAAAATTAATACTTAATTGCCCTGGCGAGATAGTGTTTCATTAATGATTGTTTTATACTTTAGACCTATCAAAAAAATTGCACTAATATTCTGCCTTTTCATAGGCCTCGATTTAATGGCCCAGTTACCTGCTTTAAAACAGGGCGAAAAACTACCCTATGTACGAAAAGAAGAGATGATATACTATGGCAAAAGGTACCGTATCCACAACAACTATTTAACTTTTGGTCCGGGCTTTTTATATTCCAATATCCGCAACAATTCACAAAAAAATCTTGGCATCGATTTTCAATTTCACATTCGCTGGCAACATTTTCAGGCCGGCTTAATGATGAGTGGTGAAGAGTTTAATTCAAACAACCACATAGGCGCGCACATTGGATACGGTTACAGAAAAGAAAGCAAAAAGAAAAATTTGGCGGCATTTATAGGTCCTTCATACCAAAATGGCGTTCTTACCTTGAAAGATTCATTGAACAATTTTCAACCCAGCTATTATTCAGGCTTTGGTGTATACGGAAGCCTGCAAGCCGTAGTTAAATTTAGTTATGATTTTGGTTTGGGTGGCGAAATATTTTCCGACATCAGTTCCCGTCAAAACATTTTTGGCTTACGCATTATCGCCTTTTTTTCGAGTGCCTATACTGGTCCTAAAAAAACAGTTAACCCGAATGTTCGATTAGAATCAACGCAATGAAAAAGTTCATCATTGTTGGCAGAGGTCTGGCAGCACATTGCCTCATGCATCAATTTTACCAACACAATATCGATTTTACATGCATTGGCGATGCCTCTTTAAGCTTATCCTCCAAGGTAGCCGGCGGGGTGTGGAATCCAGTTGTTTTTAAACGCATGACTGCCAGCTGGATGGCCGATGTACTCGTGCCTTCGCTTGAATCGTTTTACGACAATTGCGAAAAACGCCTAAATAAAAAACTTATTCATTCGCGGCAATTAATAAAACCCTTTACCGAAGACCAAGAAAAAGTGCTTTGGCAAAAAAAGGCGTCTGCAGGCTTAGATGCGTTTTTAGATACACGTATTTATGACGCACAAGAAGAACACCATTCCCTAAACATTAAAAATCAATTTGGCTTGGTTAAACATGCCGGCAATTTAAACATCAATGTATTTCTGGAAGCAGGTGACAATTATTTCAAAGACCACATTGTGAATGATGTGTTTGATTACTCCGCACTTTCTATTCATCCTAATTTTGTTTCTTATAAAAATGTTAAAGCCGAAAACATCGTGTTTTGCGAAGGTTATCTGGTTAAAAACAATCCGCATTTTAATTGGATTCCATTGGTGCCCGCTAAAGGTGAAACCCTTATTATTAGTGGATTAGGCCTTGGTTTTAAAGATTTTATTTTTAACAAAGACGGTTTTATTATGGATCTTGGCAACGACCAATATAAAGTTGGCGCCACATACGATTGGGCAGACTTAAATGATCATACAAGTTCCAAAGGACTGAAAAGTCTTGAAGATAAAATTAAACACATTACCACGGCACCTTATCAAATAATTGGCCAGGAGGCAGGCGTTAGGCCCTCTTCAATTGACAGGCGACCGATTATTGGGCAGCACCCGCAGTACCCAAATTTGCATATTTTTAATGGCCTTGGTGCAAAAGGCGTGATGTTGGCACCGTTTTTTACAGAAAATTTTGTACATTTCTACCTACAAAAAAACAGTTTGCATTCCGAAGTAAATGTAAAACGCTTTTATCACCTCTATGAGCCCACTGCCTATAAATAAATTGCGATTAATTGGACGAAGAGAATTTGTTGATTTTCCACTCTTAGAAATAAAGCATGTCGAAGCCAAAATTGATACTGGCGCATACACCGCTTCCTTTCATTGCGAAACCATCATGGTGCATACCGAAAACGGGAAATCCCTTTTATACTTCACAATTAATCCGACTCAAAAAGAACCTTACGCCTTCAAAGATTTCAGCCAAAAAAAAGTAAAAAATTCATTTGGCGAAATGGAAGAGCGCTATGTGATAAAAACAATTATCAGTCTTGGTGGAAAGAAAATTTGGTCTACTATCTCCCTTACAAACCGCGATAACATGCGCTATCCGGTATTGATTGGAAGAAGATTATTAAAAGGAAAATTTTTGATCGATGCCAATCAAATTCATACCAATGGCTTGAAATTAAAATCCATCATCACCAAAAAAAACAAATAAAACTTGTGTTATGAGAATAGCCCTCTTATCCCGAAACAAAAATTTGTATTCCACCAAACGTTTGATTGAAGCCGGCGAAGCACGCGGACATGAAATGTTGTTGCTCGATCACATGAAGTGCGTGTTGGTTATTGAACAAGGCCGACCGCATATTTATTTTAACGGTAAAGAAGTCACCGACATTAACGCGGTGATTCCGCGCATTGGCGCATCGGCCACGTTTTATGGCTCGGCGGTAGTACGTCAATTTGAAATGATGAAAATTTTTACCGCAGTTGAATCTCAAGCCTTGGTGCGATCGCGTGACAAACTGCGCAGTTTGCAAATATTGGCCAGAGCAGGTATTGGTATTCCAAAAACAGCATTTGCTTCTTCACCAAAAGACAAAGACATTGACAATGTAATTGAAAATATAGGCGGAGCGCCATGCGTAATAAAATTATTAGAAGGCACACAGGGCATCGGTGTTATTTTGGCGGAAAATCAAAAAGCCGCAAAAAGTGTGGTGGAAGCATTTTTAAAATTAGAAGCCAATATGTTGGTGCAGGAGTTTATTGCCGAAGCTGGAGGAGCCGATATTCGTGTGTTTGTGGTGGATGGGCAAGTAGTTGGTGCCATGAAGCGACAAGCAAAAGAAGGCGAATTCAGAAGCAATTTACACCGTGGTGGCTCGGCCAAAGTAATTACACTTACGCCGGAAGAAAGAGCCACTGCGATTAAATCGGTAAAAAAATTAGGATTGGGTATTGCAGGTGTTGATTTGTTGCAGTCAAGCCGCGGCCCTTTAGTGATGGAAGTTAATTCCTCTCCCGGACTGGAAGGTATTGAAGGCGCCACAGGCATTGATATTGCCGGAAAAATAATCGAATACGTTGAGCGCAATGAATTTAATAAACCCGGTGAATAATACATACCATGCCAATTGAAATCAACGGACAAAAGGTTCAGCGCGGAGAACGTAAAACCATTATTTTAAATTCATACGAACTGCACACCAAAACCAAATTGGAAATTCCTGTGCAGGTGATCCATTCCGAAAAAAAAGGTCCTGCCATTTTAATTTCGGCCGGCATGCACGGCGAAGAAATTAATGGCATTGAAATACTGCGAAAAATAAATTCGCGCAGCGAAGTGCAAGCACTCAAATGCGGAACCCTAATTACCATTCCGGTGATTAACTTAATTTCCTTTTTATATGCCAGTCGCGATTTACCCGATGGCCGCGATTTAAACCGTTGTTTCCCGGGTTCTAAAAAAGGATCCATTGGCAGCCGCATTGCATATGATTTAATGAAACACATTGTGCCGATAATAGACTTCGGAATCGACTTTCATACAGGAGGTGCTAAAATCAATAACTTTCCACAATTACGCTGTGTTTTTAATTTTCCTGATAATTTAGAATTGGCCAAACGCTTTTCGGCGCCGCTAATCATTGATAGCACCTATAGAGAAGGCACCTTTAGAAAAGAAGCGGCCAAAAAAGGAAAACCCATTTTGGTTTATGAGGGCGGCGAAAGCATGCGTTTTGATTATTTGGCCATTAACGAAGGCGTAAACGGTTGTTTGCGTTTAATGAATTCGTACGGCATGATTGATTTTGAAGTGCCCGATAATCCTTCAGTAAAAATTAGAAAAAATACTTGGGTAAGGGCCAACAGCAGCGGACTATTTCATATGAGTGTTAACAATGGTGCGCCGGTTGATAAAGGCGATTTGTTAGGGATTATTTTCGACCCTTTTGGGCATAGTGAAGAAAAAATTGTGAGTCCCGTTGATGGTTATATTGTGGGCATTAATAATCAGCCTGTTGTAAATCAAGGCGATGCATTAATTCACATAGGTATGAGTGAAGTGTAAATTCATTAACTTTATCACCATCAATTACCATGCAATCAACCATCGATTTAAGCGACCTTTTTATCATCCTATTTGTGGCGGCCATTTTTATCACCGGATCTGTAGTGGTATTTAAATTTATGCGGGGAGGCAAAAAATAACATGACTCAAAATTTTGTTTTATTTCTGAATTTAGGCGGCGGCGAAATCGTGATGATTTTGTTTGTAATACTAATGATGTTCGGCGGCAAAGGTATTCCTAGCATTGCACGCACTTTAGGTAAAGGTATCCGCGAATTTAAAGATGCTACACAAGATATTCAACGCGACATACAAAAAAGCACCGGCAACATCACCGATCAAGTAGATGAACACATACAAGAAATAAAAAAAGAAATTGAAAAAGAGTAATGACCCGCATCAGTCTTCTCTTCATCCTTATTCTGCTTGCAACACCTACACTCAGGGCACAAAACCTTAAGCACATCAAAGTAAAAAAAGCTGAAACACCTTTTTTGTTTTTTCAAAAAAACAATGTCAACGATACTATCAGTCCTAAAAAATCGGATATTTTCTATTTACTGATGTCGGACTCCCTCAAAAATCAAATCATTATTGAAAGCCAAAACGCCCAGTTAATGCAGCAAACAGGCGATAGTTTGGTTCTGCTAAAATATCTGCCCGGCATTAATTACCTGCATAAATTTGTGTTAGGTGAAGAGGTACTAAACTCAGGTGAAAATGTTCCCCTAAAAAAAACAAAAAAAGAACATTTGGTTTTAATTACAATGATTGACGGGGCTAGCACTTTGGAAAAAAATAAAATCAAGATTGTGTTTCGCAACAAAAACAACAAAACAATTTTTGCGGAATTTAATTACCTGGCGTATTAATACAAGAACTTCTTAATTTCCGGATCAATCCTACTCGTGTCGGGTGGCGGAGTGGCTTGAAAATAGGCCCTAAGATTGAGATTTAATTGCTGAATAGGCAAAGACAGCTTAGAAGTGTAAAACTGTTTTTTAATATCAAACCTGAGCCAATCTTTTAATTGGGGATACCGTGATTTAATATCGCTTTCTTGTTTTGCACTTTCAACCATAAACCAAATCAATTCGTTCTTTTCGTTTTGTGTACCAATAAAGCGATACGAAATGGCACTCAATGATAAGTCGCCAACGTTATATGGAAAAGGTTCTTTTAATTGATGCCCAAATTTATTCTTAATCACTGCAATCATCTCTGTTCCGGGATTCCCTCTTTCAATTTGCTTTTCAGCGGAATCAATGGGCACAAATCCAATCGACGAATTAAACACATAATCCCTTTCGGCCAATAAATAAAAATCCTCTTTCATGATGATGTTTGGGTCAACATTTAAAGCTGTATCCAAAAAAATACCGGTTCTAGCACCTTTTAAAAGCGAATCACTCGAACTGCTGTAAATAAAATACAATTTGCTGAAATCATAATTGTTTCGATAAGCCATCATGGTGTTTTTATTCATCACGAAGGTTTCGAAATACTTCTGCCTCGCTAATTCAGCATTGCCTTGTACTTTGAGTGTTTCAATTAAACGCGCATTGGTTCTTAATCGCACCACCAAGGCGCCGGTTTTTAACTGATTAATTTGCCAGGCACCAATCACGCGCCTGCGTTTTAAGAATTTTTTAAATTGGTCCTTGTCTTTATAATCATCGTATTTGTTTGCTTTTGATGGTTCTTGCGCTAAAAGCAAATCACCTGTTGCGAAGCAAAATAATAAGACCGCGAAAAATTTATTTAACCATTGAGCCATTGTCGAAATTTAATGTTGTTGGCGAAACAAAACACAATTCGCCTTTGGCATTTTCAGCCATCAAAATCATGCCTTTGCTTTCGATGCCCTTAATTTTACGTGGTGCTAAATTGGCCAACAAACAAACCTTTTGACCAATAATGTCTTCGGGTTTGTAATAAGCTGCAATGCCGCTTACAACGGTTCTTTGGTCGATGCCGGTATCTAACAATAACTTTAATAGCTTATCGGTTTTAGGCACCACTTCGGCTTGTAAAATGGTGGCGGTACGAATATCCATTTTTGAAAATTCATCAAAAGTGGTCTCTGCTTTAATTTCTTTTAGCGGTTTGTTTAATTCATTTTCCATTTTACTTTTTTGTAAACGGTCGATTTGAAATTGAATTTGCTCATCTTCTATTTTGGCAAACAATAATTCAGGTTGATTAATTTGATGACCATCCGGCAAGTTATTGCTGTTTTTAGCCGACAACCATTTTAATGGTTGAACATTTAATAAACCAAATAATTTTTGAGAAGCAAAATGTAAAAAAGGTTCTGCCAAAATGGCCAAATTACAAGTAATTTGCAAAGCCACATTCATAATGGTTTTCACCCTCTCTTCATTTGTTGCAATGAGTTTCCAAGGCTCATTTTCTGCCAAATATTTATTGCCGCTTCTGGCCACTTGCATCCACTCACTTAATGCTTCTCTAAATTTAAACTGCTCTATGGCTGCTGAAATTTTTTGTGGCGCAGCCGTTAATTCTTCAAGCACCAATAAGTCTTCTTTGGTATAACTTGAAGCAACAGGCACCTTACCGTTATAATATTTTTGTGTTAACACCAAAGTGCGGTTCACAAAATTGCCAAATATGGCCACCAACTCACTGTTGTTTCTGGTCTGAAAATCTTTCCAAGTAAAATCGTTGTCTTTTGTTTCAGGCGCATTAGCACAAAGGGTGTAACGCAAAACGTCCTGTTGATTTTTAAAATCAATTAAATATTCATGTAACCACACCGCCCAATTGCGAGAAGTTGAAATTTTATCGCCTTCTAAATTTAAAAATTCATTGGCCGGTACATTATCCGGTAAAATAAAATCACCATGCTCCATTAACATGGCCGGAAAAATAATGCAATGAAATACAATGTTGTCTTTGCCAATAAAATGAATCAAGCGGCTTTCCTTCGACTTCCAATAATCTTCCCAACGCTCAGGCAATAAATCTTTGGTGGCCGAAATATAACCAATGGGTGCATCAAACCAAACGTATAATACTTTGCCTTCTGCATCTTTTAATGGCACGGGTACACCCCAATCTAAATCACGCGTCATGGCCCTTGGTTGTAAACCTTCGCCGCTATCCAACCAACTTTTGCACTGCCCATACACATTCGATTTCCAATCGCTGTGTTGTTCTAGGTAGGCTTTAATTTTTGGTTGTAATTTATCCAAAGGCAAAAACCAATTTTTTGTTTCCTTTAAAACCGGCTTGCTTCCCGATAAGGCCGATTTTGGCTCGATTAATTCGGTAGGACTCAATGAAGAACCGCATTTTTCGCATTGATCGCCGTAAGCATTTGGGTTGGCACATTTAGGACAGGTGCCGGTGATATAACGGTCGGCTAAAAACTGCTTGGCGTTTTCGTCGTAATACTGTTGTGTAATTTCTTCGGTAAAACCGTTTTTGTTATACAGCGTGGTGAAAAAATCAGCCGCCGTTTTGTGATGTGTTTTTGAAGAAGTGCGCGAATAAATATCGAATGAAATACCAAACTCATTAAAGGCATCACCCATCATTTGATGGTATTTGTCTACAACGGCTTGCGGGGTGGTGTGTTCTTTTTTTGCTTTAATGGTAATGGGCACCCCGTGTTCGTCGCTGCCACAAACAAATTTTACATCATGACCAATGCTTCGTAAATAACGCACGTAAATATCGGCAGGCAAATAACAACCGGCCAAATGACCAATGTGTACAGGCCCATTTGCATAAGGCAAGGCTGCCGTAACCAAGGTTCTTTTAAATTCAGAGCTCATAAAAACACTTCCAAAACAAAAGAAAACAAGCCTCTTTTATTTCTTTATCAATTATTAATTATTACTTTTATGCAAAGGTAACAATCTGTTTCTATGTATATCTATTAAAAACTTACAAGATGAGCAACAAAAAAGAAACTTGGAAAACAATCACCATCGATGGTAAAAAACCCTCAGTACCCTACGCAGTATCTAATCACGGTCGTTTTGGCGTGATGCACGGCAGTAAAGTAGAAGTGAGAACTTTTAAACCTACGGCGGGAACTTACCGTTACAACACCCGACAAAAAGGCCTTAACAAAGCCATCTTTGTTTACAAAGAAGTGGCCAAAGCTTTTTTGCCAAAGTCGAGCCCAAAACAAAAATTTATTATTCATAAAGATCATAACTATTTAAATGATCACGTTGATAATTTAAAATGGGCCACAATGGACGAGCACCGCGCCCACACAACAAACAGCCCGGCTTCTATTTTATCACGCAAACGCAAAGCCATTACCAAAAGCACGCATTCAAAAGTGCTTAACGAAAAATCGGTGCGCGAACTCAAAACAAAAATTTGGGATCCAAAACGCAAATTGTCGTTTAAACAGTTGGCCGAAAAATACGGCGTTTCCGAAATGCAAATTTACCGTATTAAGTCCGGCGAATTTTGGTACCACATTAAAGTGGAGAACGAACCTGTTCACGCCAAATACAAGCAAAACTTAAGCAACATTGCTTTCCAGGAAAAAGCAGCGGCCAAAACAAAAGCAAAAGCACCTAAAAAGAAAAGCGCCGCCAAAAAAAGCAAGAAAAAATAAATGACCGTAGTGCCTCCTTCACTTAAAAAAGGTGATACGATCTTAATTATTGGTACCGCCAGGGCCCGCAATGCTGAAGCCATTCAGCCTGCTATTGACATGCTTAAGGCATGGGGACTAAAACCTGTTTGCGGTAAAAATGTATTTAAACAACACCATCAATTTGCCGGTACTGATAAAGAACGCGCCCACGATTTGCAATGGGCCATCAATCACAAAAGCGCCAAAGCCGTGCTCATTGCCGGTGGCGGTTATGGTACTTTAAGAATTATTGATGCCGTTGATTTTTCAGCCATAAAAAAATACCCAAAATGGTTTATTGGTTACAGCGATACAACAGTAC
>JBAXXZ010000016.1:0-12897 GCA_037127575.1 Bacteroidota bacterium
TAAATTATGTACGTTTAATCAAAGACATTAAAGAACCGGTGTTATTGGCATTTAGCACTGCCAGCAGCGAAAGTGCGATGCCTAAAACCATTGAAGCCCTTGAAAAACATGGCATCAGTAATCGAATTGTAAGTTTTGTGCTGCCTCTGGGTTATTCTTTTAACCTTGATGGCAGTATTATGTATATGACTTTCGCTACAGTGTTTATTGCCCAAAGTTACGGCATGGATATCGCAACCGCCGATCAAATAAAAATGATGCTGATTTTATTGATTACAAGTAAAGGCATGGCAGGAGTGCCCCGCGCCTCATTGGTTGTAATTGCCGGGATGTTAAGTATGTTTAAAATTCCGGGTGAAGGTTTGTTGTTGTTACTGGCAGTTGATCAATTATTGGATATGGGACGCAGCGCTACCAACGTAATTGGTAATGCAGTAGCAAGCGCAGTGGTGGCAAAACTCGAAGGCGAAAAGTTTTAAAAAACTTGTTTCCAATTCTGATTAAATCACTTTTTCCAGCTAAATAAATGCTAAATTTGCCCCTTAAAATTTCATTAAGGTGGATAAAAATTCGTTATTAGGATTAGGATTAATTGCAGTGATACTTGGTGTGTGGTTATACTTTAGTGGACCAAGCAAAGAACAAATTGCGAAAAGCAAAAGAATAAAAGATTCTTTGGAACTGGTGCAAAAGCAACAGGTGGCTGTTGAAGCAGCAAAAATTGAGGCCCAACAAGTAACACAAGATACTGTAAAAGCCACACCAATGTTGTCGGATAGCGCCAAACAAACCGATTTAAAAAGTAAATACCGTGATTTTACAGCTGCATTGAATGGTGCAGAAGAAAATTTTGTTTTGGAAAATGACAAAATAAAAGTGAGTGTATCGAACAAGGGCGCCATTATTCAACAAGTAGAATTAAAAGATTACCACCGTCCAAATCAAAAAAACAATTTGGTTTTGTTTGAAAAAGATTCAACCCGATTTGTATTGGTGTTGAATGCCTACGATCGTTCTAGAATTTACTTAACTGATGAATTTTATTTTAAAGCAGTAGAAAAATCTGCCAATGCCATTACTCTGCGTTTGCAAACTGAGAAGCCGGGTAGTTATATCGATTTTAAATACAGTCTAAAAGACGGTGATTACATTGTAAGCAGCCAAATTCAATTTGTTGGCATGCAATCAATTATTTCTCAAACTGAAGATCAGTTGCAATTAAATTGGAGCATGTTGTACCCAACGCAAGAGCAATACATTGCTAAAGAAAAGGAAGTAGCCACCGTGTATTTTAAACAAGATGTGAATAGTCCTGATTATATCAATGTCGCCAAAGATGAAAAAAAGGAAATTGGTGAGGCTGACATTAAATGGGTGTGTTTTAAACAACAATTTTTTAACGCCACCATTATTGCCAATCGCACTTTTAGTAAAGCAGGCAGCTATGTGCATTCTTCACTGCGCCCAAATTCAAGTAATACTGTAAAAGCCGCTTCAGCCGAATTGGGCATACCTTATACACATGCTGCCAATGAAAAATTTGAATTTCGTTTTTACTTTGGCCCTAACCATTATAGTACCCTTTCGCAATATGATATTGAATTAGAGAAAATTATCCCTACAGGTTGGAGTATTTTTAGTTACATCAATAAATGGTTGGTGATTCCTTTGTTTAACGGATTAAACTTCCTCAACATGGGATTGGTGATTTTGGTATTGACCTTAATTGTAAAAATTGTGTTGTTGCCAATCGCTTACAAAACCTATATGAGCGGTGCAAAAATGCGTGTTTTAAAACCTGAAACAGATGCACTCAACGCCAAGTTTGAAAAAAATGCAGATCCAATGAAAAAACAACAAGAGCAAATGGCTCTATATCGAAAAGCCGGCGTAAATCCGCTTTCGGGTTGTTTACCCTTGTTATTGCAATTTCCCATTTTAATCGCCTTGTTTAACTTTGTGCCTGCTGCCATTGAACTCCGTCAAGAAGGTTTCTTGTGGGCGACTGATTTAAGTACCTACGATAGTATTTGGACATTTGGGAATGTGCCATTTATTGGTTGGGCTTATGGTGATCACGTGAGTTTGTTTGCTGCTTTAATGTTTGTAAGTACCATTATATATACCTACATGAACAGTAGCATGATGCCGCAGCAAGGCAGTACGCAAATGCCGGGTATGAAATTCATGATGTACTTTATGCCTGTAATTTTCTTGGCCGTGATGAACCGTTACGCTGCCGGCTTAAGCTGGTATTACTTTTTAGCCAATATGTTCACCTTCTTGCAAAACTGGATTATTAAGAAGATTGTGAGTGATAATAAAATCAGAGCACAACTAGAAAACAACATGAAAAAGCCCATGAAAGTGTCGAACTTTCAAAAGCGATTGGAGGACATGGCCAAACAACGTCAACAAGCTGTTAAAAAGAAATAGTGTTAAGAAATTGTTTTAGAATGTTAAATTCTTAAAACAATCGTTTTTATTCTTTTATTTTGTATCGTAAATGATGCAAAGAAAAAAAATTAAATTACTCATCACAAACTTGTTGCTTTTTCTTGCATTGAGCATCACTGTATTCAGTGTGCTTATGCCAAACCACAAAACCGCCTTAAACGCCGGCATTAAAATTAATGCGAACACCGAAATTAAATCCCAAAGCAGTCATGAGGGTGATATTGAGCAAATAGACAAACCGGCCTACTTTAATATTTTTAAATTAATTTTTAGTTTTCTTCCTGTAAATTCTAATCAGGATTAATTCCTGAATAGGAATTTTATTTATTTTTTTCTGACAACCAAGCTTCGAGTTGGTATTGGTTTAATTCATAATAGTCAACCTTTTTTACCACAACGCCATTGTTCAAATAATAAATTCTTGGTAATTGGGCCGATGCCAATTGTATAAAGCTTTTGCCCAAACAAAATGAATTCGGAATATTATCAGCTTTGGTATCATTCATAAAAGGCAAATAATTTTTTTTATCGCCATTTAAAACAAAATAAATAGGTATTTGCGGATTTTGTTTTTTGATCAATCTAAATTTTTTAGCGGCAATACGGCAATGGGTGCAAGTCAAACTCAAAAAAGCCAATACCTGTTTTCCTTTTCTTAATTCCACTTTCGGTTTTTCAACTTTTATACTGTCTTCAGGATTATACAATAACTCGAGCGCTAAAGGATAATTAATTTTTTCATCCAAATTATTCGAACTGTAAGTGTAATCAATCGGGTTAATGATAAAGGGAACAAAGGTAACACTCAGGGCTGCCACACTTAATAACAAAGCATTCATTTTACTGGTCCAACCTGCATAGAGAAAGTATACAATTAGTGCTCCTACAATCATGACGAAATTTTTAATGATGGCTTGTAAAGGCGACATACGGTGGTGTTCGCCAAAACAACCACAGTTTACGCTATTGCCGCTAACAATTAGGGTACCGATAAGATAAAGGATGAAAAAAAGCAAAAGCCCTATGGTTAGTGGTAAAGTTAATTTCTTTAAACGGTAGTTGGCAATTAGTAAAATGCCGACAAAAATTTCGAGTGCAATGAGCAAGCGTGCAATTATAGGAGCAGTATACCAATTAGCAATGCCAATGTCAATGAAGGTAAATTCAAAAGTTTCAATAACGGGAATCAACTTGGTGTAAGCTGAATATAGAAACACCATTCCTAAACCAACAGAAATAGTTATGGCTAGTATTTTTTTGAAATGGGTCTTTAAAAAAGTAACCATGGATTAACTCTATCTACTATAAAAAACCCCG
Organism: Bacteroidota bacterium; assembly: GCA_037127575.1. Taxonomy (GTDB): domain Bacteria; phylum Bacteroidota; class Bacteroidia; order B-17B0; family Aurantibacillaceae; genus Aurantibacillus. The sequence continues at coordinate 3,775 of JBAXXZ010000016.1, forward strand.
CTGATGCGGGGCTTGAGGTATTAACCTAAATATTGTTGAAGTAATTTGCTGCGGCTGCTGTGTCTTAATCGGCGAATGGCTTTTTCTTTAATTTGACGAACACGCTCACGGGTTAAATCAAATTTATCACCAATTTCTTCCAAAGTTAAACCATGGTTTAAACCTATGCCGAAAAATAATTTCACAACATCTCTTTCTCTTTCAGTTAAAGTGCTTAAGGCACGATCTATTTCCTTGCTCAATGATTCATTCATTAGGCCGGTATCGGCTTTAGGTGAATCTAAATTTACCAAAACATCCAATAAGCTGCTTTCTTCGCCATTGGCAAAAGGGGCATCCATGCTAACATGTCGACCACTCACTTTCATGGTGTCGCTCACTTTATCAATTGGTAAATCAAGCATATCAGCCAATTCTTCGGCACTTGGTTCGCGCTCAAATTGTTGTTCTAATTTGCTGTATGCTTTATTGATTTTATTTAACGAACCAACTTGGTTTAGCGGTAAACGCACAATACGACTTTGTTCTGCTAAAGCTTGTAAAATACTTTGACGAATCCACCAAACGGCATATGAAATAAATTTAAAACCACGTGTTTCATCAAAACGGCGTGCCGCTTTAATTAAACCTAAATTTCCTTCGTTAATTAAATCGGGTAAACTTAAACCTTGATTTTGATATTGTTTTGCAACTGAAACAACGAAACGCAAATTGGCACGGGTTAATTTTTCGAGAGCATGTTGATCGCCATCTTTAATTTTTTTTGCTAAAACTACTTCCTCCTCAGCGGTGATTAATTCTTCACGTCCAATTTCTTGCAAATATTTGTCTAAAGATGCGCTTTCACGATTGGTGATTGATTTGGTAATTTTTAGCTGCCTCATGTGGTAATTAAGTTTAAGAGGTTAAAGATACAAAAAATACCTGAATTTTTTGAGAGATTTTTCAATTATTTGGCCCTCTTGGCCCTTTTTGGCTTAAAAAAATCCCTTTCAGTTAAAAAAGCCGATCATTCAATTACAAGCATCGCCTTTTAAATGTTAAATTTTAAGGCTTATCATCACCTGAAAAGTGGTTTGATGAATTTTTTTATTGTTCTTGATTTTTTTTGAGCGGCGATTTAAAATCGAAATATTTCAAAAGCCTTGCTTTATTAACAAATTAACTCTGATAAGCTAAGGCTTAATTAACAGTAGCCTGTTTATTCATAATGTGTTTAGTGGGTTTTCTTGGTCGATTACTTGGTTATTTTTATCGCAAACAAAATTGCCACCAATGACTGTAGAAAGTTTAAAATCTGAATTACAACAAGTATTAGACAATGATTTAATTCTTCGTAAAGAATTTAATGAGTTGAAACGCTCATTAAGTGATTACCGTAATCAGCTCATCATGCGTGATGAAGACTGCAAGCGCTTGCAGGTGACCATCGATGTTTTGAATACCAAATTAGTTGTAATGGAACGCGACAACAACAACTACAAGGCAGAGCTTACTTCTTTTAAAGAATTAAGAAGCACCATCAAAGACCAATTGCTTGAAAAACAAACTGAGATTGATGCGCGTTTAAATGAAATACAGTCTCTACGCGACGAATTGAATACTTTGGCAGCCGGTTATGAAATTAGAATAGAAGAAATAAAGGCAGAGGCCGGTAATGAATTAAACAGTGTAAAAGACGAATTTAATACGCAAATAAGCGAAATGAAGGCAGTAGCAGCCTACAAAGAGCAAGCGATTAAAGAAGAATATGAAAACAGATTAAATGATTTAAATACAGCCATCGCAAATAAGGAACAAAATTTTGAAATTAATTTTCAAGAGCAAGTATCTGAGTTAAGCGCAAAACATGAATTAGAATTATCAACTTTAACTGCCGCCTATGATTTAAAGTTAAGCAGCTTAACGAGTGGTAGTCAGGAGGAAATTGATTCACTCATTAGCACAAACCAACAAACAATTAGTGAATTGCAAAATCGTTTAAACAGCGAAAAGGAGCAGTTGGAGTTCAACTATGTAAATGAGATTTCGCATTTGAGAACGGCAATTGAAGAGCAAAGACAAACTTTAACAGCCAATTTTAATCATCAAACTGAATCTTTAAAATCAGAATACGAAGGCAGGGAAGAGAAATTAATCAGCAGCTACGAAGCGCAAATTAGTTTATTAACAGAGCAATTGAACAATTCAACGCAAGGTTTAAATGAAAACTTTCAAAACCAAATTGCAGCGCTAAGTTTATCACATCAAAACATATTGGCTGAAACCAATGAGGCAAATGAGCTAAAAGTAAATGGCTTAATTAACGAGTATGAAGAAAAATTATCAGTTACATTAATTCATTCTAATACACAAAATTCAAAATTAAACGAAGAGTTAGCAAAAGCGCTGTTGCAAAATGAGCAATCGATTCAGCAAATTCAGGACCTAACAGGTTCAATTGATTCGAAAAGTGCCGAACTGGTAAATTTAGGTCTTCAAATCACTGACTTAGAAAGCCAGTTAAATGCTGAAACAAACAAATTCAATGAGATGAATGCCTCCTTCGAAGAATATAAGGTGAAAGCCTTAATGGGCAATTCTGACCAAGTGAATGAACTTAACGGCCAAATCGAAGCCTTGCAATTGTCTCACAATGATGCGGTAGAAGGATTCAAATTACAGATTGAAAATCAAAGCAATGAAATAAACAATTTGGGTTTAATTCTTGAAGCAAGTACAAATCAATTAGGTATCAGCGAGGCGCAGTTAGAATTAAAGGCACAAGAGCTAGAAGCAGCGCATTTGAGGTTGAGTGAACTTGAGGCCGGTTTAACAACCAGTCGCATAGATTTTGAGAATCAAATCTCTGACTTAATTATTAATGGTCAGAAAGACATTGAAGCCAAGAATTTGGAATTTCAAAAGTTGTTGAGTGAAAATAACAATTTAATTAGTGAGATTGAATCGGCCCAATTACAATTAGAATCGAAAGACTCGGAATTGGGATTAATTAAAGTGGAGTTGGATGAATTAAAGTCTATTTCATTTGGCAAAGCCGATGAATATAAGGAAATATTAGCCAATAAGAATTTTGAAATCACCAATTTAGAAGCCGGAAAAGCGGCTTTAGCGGAAGAATTGGTGCATGCTAAAATGGAAATGCTGGGCTTAGAAAATCAATTGCAAAATTCGGTTCATAATGCCGAAATGATAGAAGAATTGACTGCTCAAGTAAACAGCTTAAGCAATGAAAAAGATGCTTTGCTTGCCGAACTCAACGTAATGAATGATCAAGTGAAGGCCTTTAATTTGAGCATTGTGGCCTTGAACGAAAAAATTGCCGGCCATGAAAATGAAATGGAAAGCATTAAAACAAAAGTATCAAGTGAAGAGCAAGATGCTTTTATTGACCGTTTATTTAAACAAATTGATGGATTAAATGACGAAAGATTGGTTTTATTGGAGGAAAAGGAACAAATGGCCAATCAATTGTTGAAAATGAACGATGTGATTAGTAATATTTCCCAACATGTTGACACAGAGAAGATTAATGTTACAGATTTGAATAATCACAGAAAGAATGTTATATTAGCAACTAATTCAAACGATCAACAGGAAAGATCGCAAATGAAGGAACAAATAAATGATTTGGTGCGTGAAATTGACAAGTGCATTGCTTTATTAAGTGCTTAATTAAACGCCCTCTTTAAATGAGCGAGATTAATATAAAAGTTGAAGTTGCCGGAAGCGTTTATCCGCTTAAGGTGGATGAGGACGATGAACGAAATATTAAAGAGGCCGTTGAACTGATAAATAATAAAATTGCCGAGTTTGAAAAAAACTATGCAATTAAAGACAAGAAGGATGTGATGGGAATGGTGATGCTGCAATTGGTATCACAACTTTACAAACAAGCCACCACAGCCGAGACAGAATTAAGCAATTTAAAAAAAATGTTTGCAGATGTTGAGGTGATGTTGAAAGAACACATCAAAAACATAGGTAATATCGATTAATCGGGCTTCTGTCCTCACATTCACGCACAAATCTAATCCGTTAAAGGGATTTATTTGTGCGTTTTTTTATTAACCTCCCGCTTTGGCGGGATTAGAATTTATTAGAATGGAACTATTAACGATTGTATTTATTGCTGCCTCATTAATATTGGGAGTTGTTGCCGGTTTTTTAATTGCGGGCAGCAAATTAAATGCCAGTGGAAAACAGGAAAAGGCAAATTTAATTAAGGAGGCTGAGGTTAAGTCAGAATCAATTAAGCAAGAAAAAATTCTACAAGCAAAGGAAAAGTTTTTGCAACTGAAGTCGGAACACGACAAGGCTGTGCAAGAAAAAAGCAGCCACATTAATCAACTCGAAAACAAAGCCAAACAAAAGGAGGCCGAGTTGAATAAAAAACTGGAAGATTTAAACCGTAAAGACCGGGAATTGGAACAAGCCAAATTACAAGCCATTCAGCAAACAGATTTGTACAAGCTCCGTGCTGAGGAAGTTGAAAAATCGCACCGCAAGCATGTAGAAATGCTCGAAAAAATAAGCGGATTAAAAGCGGATGAAGCCAAAATACAATTAATCGAATCCATTAAGGCCGAAGCCAAAACACAATCGATGGTGTATGTAAAAGACATCATGGAAGAGGCCAAATTAACTGCCAATAAGGAATCGAAGCGCATCGTTTTACAAACCATTCAACGTGTAGCTACCGAAACCGCCATTGAAAATTCAATTTCTGTTTTTCATATCGAAGGTGATGAAACAAAAGGCCGTATCATTGGCCGTGAAGGCCGAAACATTCGTGCATTAGAAGCCGCAACTGGTGTTGAAATTATTGTAGATGATACTCCCGATGCCATCACCCTAAGTTGTTTTGATTCAATCCGCCGTGAGATTTGCCGTTTGGCTTTACACCAATTGGTGACAGATGGCCGTATACACCCTGCCCGCATTGAAGAAGTGGTTGAGAAAACCAAAAAAATGTTGGAGGAAGAAATCATTGAAACCGGTAAACGTACTTGCATCGATTTAGGAATTCATGGTTTGCATCCTGAATTAATTAGAATGGTTGGAAGAATGAAATACCGCTCTTCATACGGACAAAACTTATTACAACACAGTAGAGAAGTGGCCAATTTATGTGCCATTATGGCCAGCGAAATGGGCTTAAATCCTAAAATTGCCAAACGTGCCGGATTATTACATGATATAGGTAAAGTGCCTGATAACGAACCTGAATTACCACATGCTTTGTTGGGTATGAAATTGGCTGAGCAATACAAAGAAAAACCGGAAGTATTAAATGCCATTGGTGCCCATCACGATGAAATTGAAATGACCTCATTGTATTCACCCATCATTCAAGTATGTGATGCCATTAGCGGTGCGCGCCCCGGTGCACGTCGCGAAATTGCCGAGCAGTATATGAAACGTTTGAAAGATCTTGAGGCCTTGGCTTTAAGTTATGAAGGTGTTGAAAAAACATATGCCATTCAAGCCGGTAGGGAAGTTCGTGTAATTGTATCGAGTGATAAGGTAACAGATAAACGTGCAGAAGAACTGGCATTCGAAATTTCACAACGCATACAAACTGAAATGACTTACCCCGGACAGGTGAAAGTGACTGTGATACGTGAAGTAAGAGCCACCGGTTACGCCAAGTAATAGGTAGCAATTTGGGTTTTATTGCATTAACGTTTGAATGACACTGCGCGAAGGATAAATAAATCTTAAAAGTCTCTTTTCGCATTGATGAATAGGAACAACTAAGGCATCGCTAACATTTTGAAGTCGCAATTAGTGCAAGGTTATTTTTCCAAAGTTTTTATTAATATTGTATAGAATCCATATGTATTACTGATGGTGAATTCGCTTAATTAAAAATTGCGCTTTTTATTGGTTAGAAAATTATGTCTAAAGAAAATTCATTCAACAATCCATTTCGATGGGCCGTTTTAATGGCCTATTTCGGCGTGGCAGCAATGAGTCAAATGTTATGGCTTAATCTTGCGCCGCTTGTATCATTTATCCAACAAAAATACAATGTCAGTGAACTCATGGTCAGTTCATTATTGTTGTCATTTCCATTGCTGTATGTCGCCCTTTCCTTACACACAGGTAGGCTGATTGACACAAAGGGATATCGTTATGTAATTATTCTTGGAAGCGTGATTAGCGCATTTTTCGCTTGTGTACGCATGTTTGACGGAGGTTTTTATTTATTGTTAATAGGACAAACCGGAATAGCCATCGGGCAACCTTATATAATTAATGGCATATCAAAACTAGTGTCTGATTGGTTCGCCAAAGAACAAAATGCGATGGCAACAGGCGTTGGTACTGCCGGAATGCTAATTGGTATGGCAGTTGGAATGGGATTAACGCCTGCACTCAATGCAAGTATAGGTTTTAATAAAACCATGTTAGTATTTGCTATCATTTCAATTCTTCTAACCATGTTTTTTATTTTGTTTGGTAAACAAAATAATATTGAAAAAGGAAAAGAAATGGTGATGAATACCATGAATGAAATAAGGTTTTTGATGAAGAATAGAAACCTGAATATATTATTTATCGTTGCTTTTTTGGCATTAGGGGTTTTTAATGGTCTTACAACTTGGCTAGAACCAATTTTAAAGCCAAATGGGATTGGGGCCGAAGACACAGGACTTGTAGGGGCTTTGTTAATTATAGGCGGAATTATAGGCTCAGTTGTTATTCCAACCATTTCGGATAAACTAAAAGTGAGAAAGCCGTTTTTGGCCTTGTGTTGTTTTACCGCATTAATTATCCTGTATCCATTGTGTACCTTAAGCGCCTTAGTTCCACTTTATATCCTTGGGGGATTAATGGGTTTCTTTTTTCTTCCAGGATATGCTTTATTATTGTCAATGAGTGAAGAAATTGCCGGAAAGGAAAAAGCAGGAATGGCAACAGGTATCTTAATGTTAGCTGGTAATGCAGGAGGGGTTGTAGTTATCCTTTTAATGCCTTTGGTTAACGGTTCAAATGCAAGTTGGTTAAATGCGATATATTTAATGGTAGGCTTGATGTTATTAACCCTACTCACTGTTGTTTTTGTATTAAAAGAAACATTTGTTGGAGACTAAACTAACCTAAAGTAGTACACAAAAGAAATATGGTAGCCTATTGTTTGCTTATTAAGTTAGCCTTTTAATCATGTGATTTATGGAAATTAAAAGTGGTGAGGTGCACATCTGGAGAAATACACTAAATGAAAAACAATTTATTTTAGAAAAACAAGAATCATTACTATCGGAAGAGGAAAAAAGAAGATGTAATGAGTATATGTATGAAGCCGAGAAAGTACGTTACACCTGCAATCATCGTTTTGTTAGGCAAGTACTATCAAATTACATGAAAGTTGAGGCATCAAGTATTGAATTTAGCATCGCCAATTTGGGTAAGCCTTTTATAAAAAACGCCGGACTTTTCTTCAATTATTCATATAGAGATAAAATTTGTGTTTTGGCCATTTCAAGGGATGCTGAAATTGGCATTGATATTGAAAAAATAAAATTATTACACGATTTAAATACATTTGCCGCTTTCTCATTTTCAGAAAGGGAAAGGAAAATTATCTTTGAGAGTAGTCCTGAAAAATTTGAATCGACCCTTTTTACTTTTTGGACATTTAAGGAAGCAATAATTAAAGCTTTAGGAATTGGTTTGAATGCGGATTTGACACAAATTGACTTGTCTGATTTTTTGTATCATGAAACAAATCAATTGACTTTTGCCAATCACGACTTATACACAATAAAGAGTATTAAATCGCTTGATGGTTATAAATCTGCTATTGCCATTCGAGGGAAAATAAACTCTATTATAGAATTTGATAATAATAAAATATTTGCAAATAAAGATTGATCAATAATAAACCTACAGAAAGCATTTTTCTATGAATTTTTTTCGTGCAATATTGAACATTTGCTTTCTGGTGATTATAATGGATTCGTATTCGCAGGTTGACACTTCAACACTAAAGGTTTTATCAAATGACAAGCAAGAAATTGACAATCAAAAGAACGAGGATATTATTGACTTATTAAAGATTAAGAGGCGCGATGAGGAATTAGAGAATCCAAGAAAAAAAACAATGAAACCAAGGGCTACGTTTGTACCATTTATTGGTTACACGCTGCAAACACGCCTGGCAGGAATTTTAGCAGGAAACATTGCTTTTTATAGTGATGATTTGGATGGAAGAAATCAATCCGCCATAAGCACCAGTATTAGTTACTCCCAAAACAAGCAAATCATTATACCTGTGCTTTCCAATATATGGACCAAAAGGAACCGGTACAATATTCTTGGAAATTGGCGATACTATAAATATCCAGAACAAACCTACGGACTTGGTGGACAATCGAGTTTAAAAAATAAAACAAAACTTGATTACCAATATTTTCTTTTTCGTGAGTCTGTTTTGCGGCATATTTCAAATTCAGCGTTTTACTTGGGTTTGGGTTATAATCTTAGTTACCATTCGGATATTATTCAAATTCCCTTCTTGCCAGGAGAATTAACTGACTTCGATAAATATGGTCGCACTAAAAAGTCGTGTTCATCGGGATTATCAATACATGCTTTATTCGACAATAGGGGCAATACCATCAATCCACAAAAAGGCGCCTATCTCAACCTTACATTTTATCACTATGCTAAATTCTTGGCCAGCGATAATAATTGGGATGCCTTGATATTGGATATGCGGAGATATTTAAAGCTTGGTAAGGCAAAAAATGTATTGGCAATTTGGAGTTATAACTGGTTTACTTTTGGGGGAAAAAGGCCGTATTTGGATTTACCCAGCACCGGTTGGGATGCTTATTCCAATATAGGGCGCGGATATATTCAAAGTAGGTTAAGAGGAGAAAATCTAATTTACCTTGAGCTGGAATACCGCTTTAAGATTTCGCACAATGGAATATTAGGTGGCGTTTTATTTACAAATGCCCAATCTGTAACTAACTGGCCATCAAATAAATTCACAACAATCTTTCCTGCGGCTGGAACAGGGATTCGTGTAAAATTGAACAAATTTTCAGGCACAAACTTATCAATAGACTATGGTTTTGGGCTTCAGGGTTCCCAAGGTCTATTTATAAA
>JBAXXZ010000017.1:0-12709 GCA_037127575.1 Bacteroidota bacterium
GTTCAATAAAATAATGTTTTCATTGCATTAATATAATCTTAAATAGGCCTTAAAAAGGACCAATTTATCTATAATAAGTCAATGAGTTTTCATACTGATTGCATAATATCGAAAGTTTGAGAAGGGAGAATTTGGGCTATTTGGCAGATTTGGCCCTAAGTGCAGATAAAATGATGGGCGCCACTGAAATAAAAATAATACCCAAACATACCAAATCAATGTGTTTGCGAATAAACGCCACTTCGCCTAACAAATAACCTGCTGTGGTTAAGCTGCCAATCCATAAGGCACCGCCCAATAAATCGAAACTTAAAAATTTGCGGTAATTCATTTCACCAATACCTGCAGCAAAAGGTGCAAAGGTTCTCACAAAAGGAACAAATCTGGCCATGATAATGGCTTTGGTGCCGTGTTTTTCAAAGAATTCATGTGTTTTATCTAAATATTCGCGTTTTACCAAAGCCTTTCCCTTTAGCTTAATATTAAAAATGTTCACGCCAATTTTTCGACCAATCCAATAATTACTGTTATCACCCAATACCGCGGCAATAAATAATAAAATCAATAAGTACGACATGTTTAGGTGCCCTGTTCTGGCAAATAATCCTGCCGTAAACAGCAATGAATCACCGGGTAAAAACGGCATAGCCACCAATCCCGTTTCAATAAAAATCACCAAAAATAAAACGGTATAAATGGTGCCGCCATAATTGGCAAATAACCAGTCGAAATCTAAATGTAAAATGTGTTGGAAAAGTTCTAACATAAAAAAATTAAGAATTAATAATTAAAAATTGTCATTAGCCGCCAAACTCATCTAAATAAGCCATAATGCCGCCGTTCAAATTATACAAATTGGTATATCCCATTTGTGATTCAAGCGCCGCAATAACCGAAGCGCTGCGTTTACCGCTTCTACAATGTACCACCACTTGTTTGTTTTTGTCTATTTCAGAAGCGCGCTCAAGCGCTTCGCCCATTGGAATTAAAATGCCATTGATGTTTACTTCATCAAATTCATATTCTTCACGCACATCAATCAATTGAAAATCTGCCTTGGCATCCATCAATGCCTTTAATTCTTTTGCTGTAATTTCTTTCATTGTTTATTCGTAACTGTGTTTAAAAGATTCAGGTAAAAATGTAAAAAAGGTATCGCCTCTTAAACCTAAACGCAAGGTTTCTAAAGGAATCACATCATCAACGGCAATATTGCCAACGTTGACATTGCTGCCAAACAATTTTAAAAAATACACTTGCTGACTTTTTTGTGGGGTTTCCCAAATAATATTTTCTGATTTAATTTTACTTACAATACGATTAATTAAAACCGTATGCGCACTGCCGTTTTTGTGAAATATACCCACGGTTCCGCTTTCACGGGCTTCGGCAATCACTTTGGTGGCACCGGCATCCAATTCCGACTGCATCATGCTAATCCAGCGTGAAGGATGAATAATAATGCCTTCTTCCTTACTGCCAACTTCGCTTAATACAGTAAATTTTTTTGATAAAATATTGATGTACTCGCATTTTTTATCGTGCTTTAACTCAATACTGCCATCGCTTACTTCGGCGGCATCTATGCCTAAATCTTGAATGTATTCTATGTATTGTTCAAATTGGTTGCGCACCACAAACGCTTCAAATAAGGTGCCGCCAACATAAACCTTAATACCTGCATTTTGATACAACTTAATTTTTTCTTTTAAGTTTTTCGATATCACCGAAGTGCCAAAGCCCAATTTTACAAAATCAACGTAATCGGCTGATGCTGCGATAAAATCTTCTGCTTGCCTTAAGCTAATGCCCTTATCCATCACCATGGTTACACCATCTTTACGGGGTTTGGCGTTGCGAGTGGGTAGCGGGGAAAGTTTGATATGACTCAACATAATTTATTTTTTAAATGTAGAAATTAAATTTAAGATTTCTGAATCATTGGCCAATACGGGTGCATATTCAAAAATTTCGGCGTGTTTCGAGTAATCCATTTGCAAAGCTTGTTCAAAAAACTCCATCGACTCTTTGCGTTTTTGACTTTCAATAAATATCACGCCCAAACGGTAATACAATTCAGGCACATCCGGAAATTTTTTAATACCATCCAGCAAGGTGTTAATACATTCTTCCATATAACCGCTGTGGTGCAAAAGTTTGGCGTAATCCAAGTAGGCATCGTAATCAGGGTAATCGAGCTCAATCACGCGTTGAAAAGCCAAAGCAGCTTCTTCAATAAAGCCCAATTTTTCTTGCACCTCCGCAAACACATACCAATACTCGGCTTCGTTGGGATTGATTTCTATCGCTTTTTTAACGTAGTGCACACTTTCCGTTAAACGGTTCATGGCATCTAAAACAACACCAATTCCCAACCAAGCATCGGCATTGGCAGGATCCAACTTCACACACTTGTTGTAATTTACAAGCGCTTCCTCATAACGGTCTAAATTTTCATAACACTCACCAATGTAATAATAGGTGGTTGGGTCATGGTCCTCGTGTTTAAAAGTTTCACGGTACACCTCAATGGCATCTTCATAACGCTCAAGCTGTGCCAATGAATTGGCTTTGTTAAAGTAAGCAGAACTAAATTGTTCGTTAATGGCAATGGCGTAATCGTAAGCTTGAATGGCTTTTTCAAACAAGCCCATGCGGCTGTATCCCAAGCCCAAATTAAACCAGGCAAAATAACTGTATGGGTGGTTGTCAATATAATCTTCAAAAAAAGCAATGGCTTCGTGCGACTTGCCTGTTAAATCAAAACAAAGCGATAACTCATTTAATGCCATTTCGTTTTTGGCATTTAATTTTATGGCTTTTTTCAAATAATACAAGGCATCATCTGGCTTGTCTTCATTCAAAAATTCAATACCAAGCGCCACATACACCTCGTCTTTATTCTCCGCCAAAGGCAAAGCATTTTTAAAATTTTCAATGGCTTGTTCGCCCAATCCCATTTGGCTATAGATGTAACCACGGGCCATGTACAAATCAAAATTATTGCGTTCAATTTGTTCTACTTCATTTAAAATGGTTAAAGCCTCGTGGGTATAATGTTGACTCGATAAATACTGCGCGTAACGAATTTTAATAATGCTCGAAAAGGGGAAACGCTCTAAGCCATAATCAATGGCTTTTTTGGCCAAATCATAATTGAGCCACTGCAAATAATAATCAATGATTTCTTCAATATCATCGGCATCAAAATAGTGCACCGTGCCGGTGTTTATCATGTCCTCGAATTGCTTTAAATGCTCTTCAAATTCTTTATCGTTCAGTCCGTCTGCTTCGTTATCAAACTCACTCATACTCAGAAAATACTATTCTTTAAAATTACGGCAATAATTTCGGTAAAAAAGATTGATTTTTTTAAAAAAAGTTACTATAAATTGATGGTTTTTTTGAGTTCTTTCTGTTTTTTGGGGGCCTTCCGAAGGCGCAAAACTACGTTTCGTGCCTCACTTGTTTTGCTGCTTCGGAACCGGGCTGCTTCGGGCTCCGCTTCGCTACGGTTTTTTGGCCGCAAAGAACGGGCGGCCAAAAGAACTACCCCTTCGCATCCCTTGCCCAAATATCCGTGCTTTGGCTTTATGATTTACTCGGCAAGTAAATTCATAGAATAGATTTAATAGTAAAAAGAAATTAGGGGTTTAATTTTTACTCAAAATTATTTTTTCTGTTTTGATCACTGCACCATCCACCACCAAGGAATACAAATAAAGTCCGTTATTATAATTTGAAGGCACATAAATAAAATCAAAATCATTGGTTACTTTGTATGTTTCAAGCAATTTGCCTTGCATATCCTGCACCCGAATTTCAGCTGATTTATAGTTTTTGGGTAAATCGTATTTTAATTTTATTTGATCGTTTGCCGGGTTGGGGTAAAATAAAGGCTCGCTGCTGTTATTGCCTTGGTATTCGGGGCGACCGATTGTGGTGCCGGTGGCGCTGCATTGGATGCAGGGCAGTGAACCTGGAAGGGTGTATATATCCCAACCAGAAGGACTGCTAATAAATTGTGAACTGTATTTCCAAAGCTGCATTTTTACTGAAGAGCCATCATAATAGATAATTTGAGGAATTCTATAGTCCATAAGACTATTATAAGCCTTAATATCAGCCGAATCTTTAGAAAAAATTTGATTGCCAACATCATTAAAAATATAAGTTTTCACCATAGTTGAGGTAGTACCGGGAACTACAAGCAGATACTCTATATCATTTGTGAGATTAAAAAGATTATCAGATAAATAATAGACATTGTAATTGTTTGGAATAACAGATGGTATAGCAATGGAGTTGTATAAACTATTGTTTGTGTTGTATATTTTTAGCGTTCTCGACGGGTGATCGTCAACAACACGCTTATAACCTAAAGAACCAAACTTTGTCAAATAACATAGAACCGAGCCTGATACTGTTGATGAACCTGCAGAATACGATGCGTTATACGTAATCTGTGAATAAACAGAAAAAACGAGAAAATTAAATAGAAAAAGACTAATTTTAATTTTCATTATTTTTTGATTTATTAATTTTTCCCTACTCTTTTTTTGGATTTTCGGGATTCTCCATTTTTAAATAAAGCTACAAAAATCAATTAGGTTCACAAAAAAATCCGCCCTTTTTGAGAGCGGATTTTATATTAAAAAACGATATTTAATCTAAGCCAACACAGCTCTTGAAATCACAATGCGCTGTACTTCGCTGGTGCCTTCGTAAATCTGTGTAATTTTTGCATCACGCATCAAACGCTCAACATGGTATTCTTTTACATAACCATAACCACCGTGCACCTGCACTGCCTCTGTAGTTACCCACATGGCTGTTTCGCTGGCAAATACTTTGGCCATTGCGCTTTCTTTATCCAAAGGCAAATGTTGGTCTTTTAACCAAGCAGCACGGTAAATCAATAAACGTGAAGCTTCAATTTTGGTGGCCATATCAGCCAACTTAAATTGAATGGCTTGGTGTTTCGAAATTTCTTTTCCAAATGCTTTGCGTTCTTTTGAATAAGCCAAAGCCAATTCATAAGCGCCGCTGGCAATACCCAAAGCTTGAGAAGCAATACCAATGCGGCCGCCACTCAAAGTTTTCATGGCAAATTTAAAACCAAATCCTTCGTCACCTATGCGGTTGGCCTTAGGCACTTTCACATTGTCGAACATCAATGAATGTGTATCGCTACCGCGAATTCCCATTTTATTTTCTTTAGGACCAATTGTAAAGCCCGGCATGCCTTTTTCAATAATTAAAGCGTTAATGCCCTTATGACCTGCTTCAACATGTGTTTGTGCAATCACCAAATAAGTTGAAGCGCTGCTGCCGTTTGTAATCCAGTTTTTGGTGCCATTCACCAAATAATGGTCACCCATATCAATGGCCGTAGTTCTTTGTGAAGTGGCATCACTACCGGCTTCAGGCTCTGACAAACAGAAAGCCCCAATTTTTTCGCCTTTTGCCAAAGGCACCAAATATTTTTGTTTTTGTTCTTCGTTGCCAAAATTTTCTAATCCCCAACACACCAATGAATTGTTTACACTCATGATTACGCTGCAAGAAGCATCTATCTTTGAAATTTCTTCCATGGCCAAAACATAAGAAATTGTATCCATGCCGCCACCGCCGTATTTAGGATCCACCATCATACCCAAAAACCCTAACTCGCCCATCTTTTTCACCTGTTCTGCAGGAAATTTTTGATGTTCATCTCTTTCAATAACACCCGGTTTTAATTCATTCTGCGCAAACTCTCTGGCTGCTGTTTGAATCATCAAATGTTCTTCTGTTAATTCGAATTGCATGATTTCTGTTTTTACGATTAATACTATTTTTTGTAACCTTGCAAATATATGGCTTTCACCTCTTAAAAAAAAAGGAAAACCTAGCATTTTTACCCGCTTACAAATAACAAAGCAAAAAATAAAAGGTTCAATGAATCACATAAAACTCAAGACATGAAAATTTTAGGTTTAATGAGTGGCACGTCTTTAGATGGCTTAGACATAGCACTTTGCAGTTTTAACCGCAACAACAATGGTTTAAATTCTGAGATTTTGCATGCCGAAACAGTACCCTATGATGCGCATTGGAAGAGCAGTTTAAGCGAAGCCCACACAATAAGTGCTGAAAATTATTTTGCGTTAAATGCTCAGTATGGCGCTTATTTGGGAGAGCAAATCAACGTTTTTTTATCAAAACACAAGCAAAGTGTTGATGCCATTGCTTCGCACGGACACACCATCTTTCATCAGCCCCATAAAGGTTTTTCAACACAATTGGGTTGTGGCGCCACCATTGCCGCTCAAACCGGCATTCAAACAGTTTGTGATTTTAGAAGTTTGGATGTGGCCCTAAATGGACAAGGTGCCCCTTTGGTGCCTATTGGCGATGAATTGTTATTTGCAGATTATGAGGCCTGTTTAAATATTGGCGGTATTGCGAATATTTCTTTGAAGCAAAATGGCAAACGCATTGCTTTTGATATTTGCGAAGCCAACATGGTCCTGAATTTTTTAGCCGAAAAGCTGCAATTGCCTTATGATGAAAACGGCCGTATATCAGCCCAAGGTAAAATTGACAATGCTTTATTACAACAATTAAATGCACTTTCATTTTACCTAGAGCAAGGGGCAAAGTCACTGGGACGTGAATGGTTCGATCAAAATATTGTGCCTTTTATCAAGATATCAAATTTAAGTGTGCAAGATTTGTTGGCCACCTTTAGCGAACATGTGTCCCAAATCATTGGCAATACATTAAATCATTTTCACATTACAAAATGTTTGGTCACGGGCGGCGGTGCATTTAACGGGCATTTGATACAAGGTATAAGGAGCAAAACCAATTGTGAAATTATTTTACCGACCAAACAAATCATCAATTTTAAGGAGGCTTTAATTTTTGCGTTTTTGGGTTATTTGCGCTTAAATCAACAGGTCAATACTTTGGCCACAGTTACAGGGGCTTCTGCTAACAGCATTGGTGGCGCCGTGTATTTGGGTGCAGCTGTTTAAATTTAAAATTTTTTGGGCGCGTCCCATGAAGCGATTTACGGCCTCAGTTAGCCTGCACACAACCTCGCTCAAATATCAACAAGATATTTGCCGTGCTTCATGGGTCGGGCTGTCGCGGCTCGCTTCGCGCCGAAAAGGCGCGAGAGCTCAAACAACCGCTCCATCCCTCGCGCTGATACCTCGTTCACTTCAAAAAATTATAACATTAAACCTGAAAAAACCCTAGTGTTAAAAATCCAACTATCGAAATTATTTTCCTTAATTTTAATATAAGCAAATACCTGCCTATGAAAAAATTCTACAAAGCCAATTACATCTGTATTTTATTTTTTGTTGTATCAAGTTTTATAAAAGCGCAATGCACTTTCACCACTGTGCCATATTATGAGAATTTTTCAGGCATCACTAATAACAATCAATTGCCTGCTTGTTGGGCGGCCAGCAATTTAAGTAACACCTGTTTAACATACACTGCAGCGCAATCTCAAAATAGAGTACCGTGTAATACAGGTGGTTTTGCCAGTTTTTCAAATACATTGGGTGCGCATTATTTTTACAGTAAAGGCTTGTATTTGAACGCCGGCTTTACGTATTCAGCTTCGCTATGGTATTTAACCGAGTATTATGGTTATACCAATTGGACTGACTTATCCATTTTGTATGGCAGTTCCCAAAGCAGTGTTGCATTAAATTCTATTGTGTCGAGTAATGGAACTGCTATGTCACCAATTTGTAAGCAACTTTCGGGCACCTTCACAGTTGCAAGCTCCGGTGTTTATTATATGGCCATTCGGGCAACATCTAGCGGCACTCAGGGTGCCGATTATTTAAGCTGGGATGAGTTTTCAATTACGGCACCTTGTCAATTAAACGGTGTTACTTTTTCAATAACAGCCTCTTCAAATACGGTTTGTACCGGCCAGTCTATTACCTTAACAGCCATTGGAAATGCTGCCACAAATTATACATGGAGCAATGGGGCAACAGGTTCAGTGGTAGTGGTTCAGCCAAATTCAAATACCACATATTACGCCACTGGTACTAACACGGCTACCGCTTGTGTGATCACTAAAACATTAGGGGTGCAAGTGAATCCGACCCCGATTGTAAGTTTGTTTACCAGTAATACAAGTATTTGCTCAGGACAAACATCCACCTTAATTCCTTTTGGCGCCAGTACTTATTCTTGGAGTACCGGGGCGAACACAAACAGCATTGTTGTCAGTCCTTCCGTTACCAGCACCTACACGGTAACAGGTAAAAATGGTAATAATTGTTCCTCTACAGCAGTGCAACAAATTAATGTGAATGCCTTGCCGAACATAAGCGCAACACCTTCTACAACATTTATTTGTTCAGGCGATATGGTAACTGTTACATTTTCAGGCGCCATCAATTATGCATGGTATAGCACTTTATCTGCATTCAATGGAACAAGCAATCCTGTTGTGAAACAATTTGCAACAAATGAATATTTGGTTATTACAGGAACAGACCAAAACGCCTGTTCAAAAACTTTCACCCTTAATTTGAACGTGGATGAATGTGCAGGATTAAATGAAAAAACACTCGAAAAACGTTTGTATGTTTTCCCGAATCCAAGCTCTGATTATTTAAATTTAATAGGCCTAAATAGCAGCTCTTCAATTGAAATGTACGATTTAAAGGGGCAGCTTGTTTACTCTAAAAGTATTAGTGAGCGACGTTGTACCATTGATTTAACGCACCTTGCAAAAGGAATTTACTTACTAAGAATCGACTCAGGAGATGAAAGGGTGGAGAGAAAGATAATCGTAGAATAATAAATAAAATTTCTTCGCATGAAAATAAAAATCACAATCGGCACTTTTGTTTTAATATTCTTGTTGCTGAGCAAAAGCGTTTTGTCACAATGTACCTATACAACCGGTGTACCATATATTGAGAATTTTAATACCGTTTCGGTCACTGGCCAGTTACCAAGTTGTTGGGCCATTAGCAGTTTTGGATCATGTTTTACATTTACAGCTCCCCAAGGTTCAAATGCTCTTCCCCGCACAGGCAACCAATTTGCGGCATTCACAAATTCAATTGGTTCGCATTATTTTTATACACAAGGGATTTATTTAAACAGATGTGTAAATTATTCAGTGTCGATATGGTACTTGGGTGATGTAAATGGAAGTACAAACTTCAGTAATTTATCGATTTTACTGAGCAACAGTCAAAGTTCGGTTGGCTTAATCAGCATAGCTTCAACAAGTGCGGCTGTGACTGCACCTACATATTCAAATTTATCGGCCACTTTTACGGTGGCGAGTAGCGGTCTTTATTACTTTGCTATCAGGGCTACCAGCAACGGTTCGGTGGGTGCAAATTACTTGTCATGGGATGATTTTTCGGTTGAAGCGCCTGCAAGCATCAATATTTCACCAATCAATGTTGCCATTACGCCTTCAATTGTTTGCCCAGGAAGCAGTGCAACCATTTCGGCGAGCGGTATTCATAGTTTCACATGGAATAATGGTGCCAATACCAATTCATTCGTTGTTTCACCAACAGTAACAAGCACATATAGTGTTTCAGGTACAAACACCATTAACGGATGTATCTATGCCTCTCGAACAGCCAGCATACTTGTCCCTATACCCTCATTCACCGTTAGTCCTTCAAATACATCGCTTTGTTTAGGCAGCTCGGCAGGTTTATTGGCCATTGGAACCAATTCTTTTGTTTGGAGCACAGGTGCTTCGGGCGCAATTATAAATGTTAGTCCAACAGTCAGCACAACATACTCTGTAATCGGTATCAATCAATTCGGGTGCACCAGTTCACGAACAGCACAAGTAATTGTTTGGCCATTACCTGTGATCATTGCGGTGCCTTCCAATACAATTATCTGCGCCGGTGATGAAGTCACCTTAACAGCAATTGGAGCAAACTCTTATTCTTGGTCCAGTGTTTCTGCCTCTCAATCAGGAAATAGTAATCCAATAATTAAGACAGTAATTGCGGGTGAACTCATTACAATTACCGGAACTGATTTAAACGGTTGCTCTGCGTCCATTCCGGCAAATATAATGATCAATCAATGCGCGGGCCTAAATGAAAAATCGCTTGAAAAAAGTTTGTATGTTTTTCCGAATCCAAGCAGTGATTATTTAAATTTAATTGGCCTAAATAACAGCAGTTCAATTGAAATGTATGATTTAAAGGGACAGTTGGTATACACTAATAACACGAACGAGCGTCGATTAACGATTGATTTAAAAAATTTTGATAAAGGTTTGTATGTTTTACAAATAGTATCAGGTGATGAAAAGGTAGAGAGAAGAATTATTGTTGAATAATGATTGCTAAACGCAAATCGAATCTAAATACCCAACCAAGATTTGGCACTTAAGCCCATTATTTTTTCTTTTTCAATTTCAGAAATAGGCGCAATACGCACCAATTCGCCGGGAATGGCTTCACCCAAAGGAAAAGGATAATCGCTGCCTTGCATTACTTTGTCGGCGCCAACCAAATCAATAATGTATTGCAGCATTTTGTGATCACAAACATGTGAATCAACCCAAAATTTTCCCAAATAATTTTTTGGATTGTGTGCATTATCAATGGCCACTAAATCAGGGCGACAATCCCAGCCATGTTCAATGCGTGAAATGGTGGGCAAAAACGAACCACCACCATGCGCAAAACACACTTTAAGCTTTTTATATTTTTCGAACACACCACCAAATATCATGCTGCAAATAGCACGGCTAATTTCGGCCGGCATACCTACCAACCAAGGCAACCAATATTTATTCATGTACTCTTGCCCCATCATTTGCCAAGGGTGCACCAATATTGCAGCGTTTAAACTTTCACAAGCCGCAAAAAATTCATCAAATTGAATTTCATTAAGGTTGAGGTTGTTGATATTGCTGCCAATTTGAATGCCTTTAAAACCGTTGTGCATACAACGTTCAAGTTCTTGAATGGCAAGTTTGGTATCTTGCATCGGCACAGTTGCTAAGCCAATAAATTTATCCTCGTGCTTATTCACCGTTTGTGCAATGTCGTCGTTTAAAAATTGACTTACTTGCAAACAATCATTTGCCTTTGCCCAATAACTAAACATCACGGGAATCGTACAAATCACCTGCATGTCGGCCTTGTGTTCTTTCATTTGTTGAATTCGCACATCAGCATCCCAGCAATTGGCTTCAATTTCTCTGAAGCGTTTATTGCCTTGCATCATCCAAGCTTTACCTTCGGTGTGATGATCTAATGTGATAAAATCACCATAACCAAATTTTTGGGCAAAATCAGGCACATTTTTCGGAATGATGTGGGTATGTGTATCAATCGTAAACATTATTTCAATGGTGTTTTTTTGATTGAATAAATCAGCAAATCTTTTTTCAAAGCCCAATGGTAACCCAAGTGGAAGGGTAAATCAGGTATTGACGCACTATCGGTTTGAAAGGCCTTTACAATGCCTGTTTGCAACTGCAAATAAGGGAAATCTTTTACCGGTTGGGTATAACGTCCGTATAGTTTAATATCAAACTCTTTGGTTTTTTCAATATCGTTGTATGGAATACCGGTATCATCTTCCAAAACATAATTGCTGTTTTTTAAAATGAGTTTTTTCATGTTGCTCATAAAATTGGCATGCAATAAATAGGAAGCACTTTTAATATACGTAACCGATTTTTTTGTTTGCTCATTAATGAATTTATAAAACACCGTTGAATCATTAAAATATTGATTACTCACATCATACTTAAAATAATAGATGGTTTTAATCATGTTGTTTTTTGAACAGGTAATTTTTACGCCCATAGGCTTTACTTTTGCGTTGTAGGGTTGTTCAACCAAGTCGGTATTTTGTTTACTTAAAAATTTAATGTCGGTTATTTTATGCCCAGTTTTGGTAATGAAGAAACTTAACACCGGAAGCAAGCCGTTTACTTTTTCCTGCTGAAAATCACGCAACATGTAAGAGGTGATGAAATAACTTTTTTGAAAAATATCAGTTAATGATTTTTGAAAATCTTGCGCATAGTCTAATGCATCGGCACCTTTAAATTTATAAATGTTTGGTAGACTACCAATGGGCTCTAATCCTAACATGATAATTTTATCGGCATTCGGGAAAAAACAGTTGGCGGTTAAAAAATCCGGACCGGAAAATGGATAAAATACCGTTTTGCAATTTTGGTTTGACGCCACCAATTCTTTATCACGCCAGGCGCTCATTTTGTTTAAGCGGGTATGTTCAATTTTTTTCCAATTGTCGTTGATAAAAGTTTTGTTGTTTTTCCAAGCCAAAGTATCGAATAAATAATTGAGTGAATTGGTGCTATCTTCAATGCCGCCTAAAATGGAAGCGATTTCGTTAAACATAGGGCCGTTTAATACCGGCGCAGTTTTCGGAAGTTTTTTAAGACTGTCTTTTTGAACGATAATGGTGTCGATTTTAGTCTTACTGCTGTCACTTGTGGTGTTTACCTGTCCACACGATTCTAAAAATGCGCTGATTATAAATAGAAAAATAAAATTTTGGTACTTCATTGTGTTCACGATTGAATTGGCTGATTATGGCTGGTTATAAAATTTAAAAGAATCTAAGTTGGGTAAATATTTCTTTTTACGGTTTTTTTCAAAACGGTACAAAGCTAAACTTAATTCTTTTAAAAATGGCAATCCAATGGTAT
>JBAXXZ010000018.1:0-12707 GCA_037127575.1 Bacteroidota bacterium
GGACTCGAACGTGTTTCCCGGTGTATTGGGCCGAACCTGCGACCGACCATGCGAACCTGCTTGTCGCCGCGGTCGTGTTGAAGCCGAACCGGTGGCCATTTGCCGTTTAAAACGAGTGGCAGCCGATAACAAAGAAGATGTAAAAAAACACATGCCCCAAGGTCCTTTTAAAGCCAATGGCAAAAAGGTGGCCCTAATTGGTGGTGGTCCTTCGGCACTCACCGTTGCCAGAGATTTGGCTCCGGGCGGTTACGAAATTCATTTATACGATGATCAATCAAAAGGCGGCGGATTTATGCGCAGCCAAATTCCTTCCTTCCGTTTGCCTGAATCAGTGCTAAACGAAGAAGTGAACTTTGTACTTGATATGGGCATCCACAGCCATTTTAATTCATATGTAAAAAGTATGAAGGAAGTATTAGACAAAGGTTATGATGCCGTGTTTGTTGGTACCGGCGCGCCCAAAGGCCGTGATTTAATTTTACCCGGACGCGAAGAAGGCAAGACCAATATCCACATTGGTATTAATTGGTTAAGCTCAGTGGCCTTTGAACACACAAAATCAATTGGTAAACGTGTAATTGTTTTGGGTGGCGGAAATACAGCAATGGATTGTTGTCGCACAGCACGTCGCTTAGGTGGTGAAGAAGTAAAAGTTTTGGTGCGCAGTCCATTCGCCGAAATGAAAGCATCGCCTTGGGAAAAAGAAGATGCAGCACATGAAGACATTCCCATTCTCGATAACCACGTACCAAAAACTTTTGTAATTGAAAATGGCAAACTCGCAGGCATGACTTTCGAAAAAGTTAAAGCCGTTTATGATGATAAAGGCAAACGCCAATTAATTCCTACCGGTGAAGCCGATGTATTTTATCCGGCAGATGATGTATTGATTGCTGTTGGCCAAGAAAATTCTTTCCCTTGGATTGAACGTGATTTGGGTATCGACTTCGACCAATGGGGTATGCCGGTGGTTGATAAAACCACACACGCCTCTTCTCATGCAAAAGTATTTTTTGGCGGCGACGCAGCATGGGGGCCAAAAAATGTGATTACAGCGGTAGCACACGGCCATCAAGCTGCCATATCAATTGATTTGTATTGTAAAGAACAAGACCTTCACCAACGCCCTTCACCATATGTGAATTTGGTGAGCCAAAAAATGGGTATCCACGAATGGAGCTACGATAACCAAGTGGTAACTGATGTGCGTTATGCTGTGCCGCAAGCAGAAAAAAAATTAACCCTTGCCAACCGCAAAAAAGAAGTGGAGTTGGGCTTTAGTTTACCAACCGGTTTTAAAGAAGCCGAACGTTGTTTGAATTGCGATGTGCAAACGGTGTTTACCGAAACCAAATGTATTGAGTGTGATGCTTGTGTGGATATTTGTCCTACCGCTTGTATCACCTTTACCGATAATCAAGGAAACGAAAACGATTTAAGAAAGAGTTTAAAAGTACAGGCAAAAAATACAAGTCAGGATCTATATATTTCTGATGTATTACCAACCAAACGTGTCATGGTTAAAGATGAAAATGTTTGTTTGCATTGCGGACTTTGCGCCGAGCGTTGCCCTACAGCAGCTTGGGACATGCAAAAATTCTTTTATAACACTAAAAAAGCAGGAAAGTAAATGTCAACTTCTAAAATCAACAACTTTGTTGTCAGGTTTGCGAATGTAAATGGAACAGGTTCAGCAAGCGCCAATTTTTTATTTACAAAAGCAATTTTCAGGATGGGAATTCCTGTTACACCAAAAAACATCTTCCCGTCGAACATTCAAGGTTTACCAACTTGGTATGAGGTACGTGTGAGTGAAAAAGGATATTTGGGTCGCCGCAGTGGCGTGGATTTATTGGTAGCAGTGAATCCGCAAAGCATGCTCGAAGACATTAAATCCGTTCGACGCGGCGGTTATTTATTATACGATTCAACAAAAAAATTGCATGATGAATACATTCGCGAAGACATTCATTATTTAGGCATACCATTGATGGAAATGTGTAATGAAAATTACAGCGATGCCCGTCAGCGCCAATTATTTAAAAACATTATTTATGTAGGTGCTTTATCAGCACTTTTGCAAATTGAATTTAAAGAAATTGAAGGTTTATTGGCCGAACAATTTGAAGGCAAGGAAAAATTAATTCCTGCCAACATCAAAGCCTTGAATTTGGGCATTGATTACGTAAAAAACAATTTCAAATATCCACTCGACATTCGAGTAGAACGAAGAAATATTGTTGGTGATAGAATTATGGTAGATGGCAACTCGGCCTGTGGTCTTGGTGCTGTTTATGCCGGCGCTTCAGTAGTGGCCTGGTACCCTATCACCCCTTCTACTTCAGTGGTTGAGTCGTTTATGCATTATGCCGAAGAATTTAGAACTGATAAAATTACCGGCAAAAAAAATGTGGCCATTGTGCAAGCTGAAGATGAATTAGCGGCCATTGGGATGGTGATTGGTGCCAATTGGAATGGTGCCCGCTCATTTACTGCCACTAGCGGACCGGGTTTATCATTGATGAACGAATTTTTAGGTCTGGCTTATTTTGCCGAAGTGCCCGCTGTATTAATTGATGTGCAACGTACGGGACCATCAACAGGTATGCCAACACGCACACAACAATCAGATATTTTAGAAGCAGCTTATGCTTCCCATGGAGACACAAAACATGTGTTGTTAATTCCGGCTTCACCAAAAGAGTGTTTTGATATGACAGCCGATGCTTTTGATTTGGCAGAAGGTTTACAAACACCGGTGATGATTATGACCGATTTAGATTTGGGCATGAACGATCACATGAGCGAACCACTGACTTGGGATAAAAACCGAAAATACAACAGAGGAAAAGTATTGGATGCAGCGGCCCTTGATAAAATGGAAAAATTTGGTCGTTATTTAGATGTTGACGGAGATGGCATTCCATACAGAACCATTCCCGGCACGCACCCAAACAAAGGCTCTTATTTTACCCGCGGCACTTCGCGCGATGAGTACGCCGCTTATACCGAAGACAGTGGCATTTACAAACGTAACATGGAGCGTTTGCTGAAAAAATTTGAAACAGCAAAAAACATGGTGCCTCCGCCGCAAATGTACCAAAGCGAAAACCGTTATGATACCGGCATTATTTTTTACGGCACCTCAACTTTTTCGGCCGAAGAAGCTTTAGATGTGTTAAAAGAACACGATATTCATGTAGATGCCATGCGTTTAAGATCATTTCCATTCAACCACACGGTTGAAGAGTTTATTAATACCCACAAAAAAATATATTTGATTGAACAAAACCGCGATGCACAAATGAAAAGTTTGTTAACCATCGAATTGCAAGTCAATCCTGCAAAATTGATTTCGGTGTTGAATTTCGACGGCATGCCAATTACTGCCGAAAGCATATTGCGTCAAGTGTCTCCTAAATTTAAATCCGACCAACACATTCCTAAAACAAAAAAAGTATCATGACCTATATTCGTCCAAAATTTCGTCATCCCGAACTTCCTAAAAACAAATTGGGTTACTCCATTAATTATTACGAAGGTGCTTTATCAACGCTTTGTGCGGGCTGTGGACATGATTCCATCAGCGCCTCTGTTGTTCAAGCTGCTTTTGAATTAAGTATTGAACCACACAAACTTGCCAAATTATCGGGCATAGGATGTTCATCAAAAACACCGGCTTATTTTTTAAGTAATTCTCACGGCTTTAATTCGGTGCATGGCCGCATGCCTTCGGTGGCTACTGGCGCCAATTTGGCCAATAAAGATTTAATTTATTTTGGTGTATCAGGTGATGGTGATTCAGCTTCTATTGGCATGGGCCAGTTTATTCATGCCATCCGTCGTAACCTCAACATGGTTTATATTGTAATGAACAATGGTTGTTACGGTTTAACAAAAGGACAAGATTCAGCCACTGCCGACCATGGTTCTAAAAATAAATCGGGTCATTTAAATGTTTACGAATCAATTGATCTTGCCAGCTTGGCCATTGAAATGGGTGCCAGTTTTGTGGCGCAAAGTTTTTCGGGCGATAAAAAACAATTGGTGCCATTAATTAAATCGGCCATGAACCACCACGGATTTGCTTTTATCAATGTGATTTCACCGTGCGTTACTTTTAATAATAATTTGGGCTCTACCAAATCTTACGATTATGTGCGTCAACATGTGGAAGCTACATCCACCATTGATTTTGTGCCTGAAATGACGGAAATTACAACATCTTATAATGAAGGTGCTTCACAACAAGTAAAAATGCACGATGGTTCATCCATTAATTTACATAAATTAGATAGCAACTGGAATCCATTGGATCGTCATTCAGCCATGAATGCTGTATTAAATGCCAAGCAAAAAAATGAAATTTTAACAGGCTTACTTTATATCCAAAACGACAGCACCGATTTACATGAATTGCTTGAAACGGCCGATACACCTTTAAATCAGTTAACCGAATTAGAGCTCTGTCCGGGCGCCGATGCCCTTGTAGATATCAACAAGGGACTGCGCTAGCAAGTAACACCCAATAAAAACGTGATAGCATTTAAACCTCGATTTAAAACCATAAGCCAACAAATTATTTTGTTGTTTGTGGTTTACGAGATTTGTCGATTGTTTTTTTATTTATTTAATCGCAGTGCTTTTCAAGAAATTTCTGTATCCGAACTCGCCTCACTTTTTATTTACGGTTTGCGTTTCGACGCTTTTAGTATTTGTGCCCTAAGCAGCGTATTTGTTTTGTTGTTTATGTTGCCCTTTCGTTTTGTGCAGACAAAAACCTATCAAGTACTATTGGATGTTTTTTTTATTGTGCCAAACACTGTCGGCATTTTGCTCAATTTTATTGATTTTGCTTATTTTCCATTCAACCACAACCGCAGCAATTACAATGTGATTCGTTTTGTATTTAATGGTGAAACCGAATTTTCGAAATTATTACCTGAATTTTTATCTGAATTTTGGTACATCATCCTCTTATTTATTGTTTTAGAATACGCCTTTATCAAGATCTATTTTATAATCAAAAACCGATTAAAATATCAGCAGCAAGAATTTAGCATCAAGACTCTGTCTCAAGCATTGGGGCTATTTGTTTTATTTAATGCACTAACGGTTTTGGGCATACGGGGTGGCTTGCAGCGTGCGCCCATTGTAATTTTAGATGCGGCAGCTTACACTGCTCCTAGCAATATTCCTTTGGTCGTAAACACGCCTTTTTTTATTTTAAAAACCGCCGAACTGTCGGCCATTGAAGCCTTACAATTAATGCCCAAGGCGGAGGAAGAAAAATGGGTGAATCCAATTCATCTTCCAGATGAAAACAACACAGCATTTAAACCCATGAATGTTTGCGTGCTCATTCTTGAAAGTTTCTCGAAAGAGTTTACAAAAATTGGCAACCGCCGTTCTTTCACACCTTTTTTAGATAGTTTAATGGATGTTTCCGTTTTATTTAAAAACGGGATTGCCAATGGCAAAACCTCTTTAGAAGGTATTCCTTCAGTGGTCGCCTCCATTCCTTCGTATATGGTGAACCCTTACATTAATTCAATGTACAGTAACAATAACATTACATCTTTGGCCAATGTATTAAAAACAAAACAATACTCTTCCACCTTTTACCATGGCGGTACTAATGGCACCATGAATTTTAATGTATTCGCCAAAGCGGCTGGTTATGACCGTTATTTTGGACGCAGCGAATATAACAACGATGCTGATTACGACGGGCAATGGGGTATTTGGGACGAGCCCTTTTTGCAAAGATGTATTCAGGAAATCAATGCGCAAAAAAAACCATTCTTCTCAACCATCTTCACTTTAAGCTCTCACAACCCTTATAAAGTGCCTGAAAAATACCGAGACAAATTTCCAAAAGGCATTTACGAAATCAATGAAGCCATTGGTTATGCCGATTATTCCCTCCGCAAATTTTTTGCTTCTGCCCAAAAAGAAACCTGGTTTAAGAACACTTTGTTTGTGATTTCACCTGATCACACAGCCTCTTCGGAAGACAACTTTTACAAACACCAATTTGGTCAATTCACCATACCTATTTTATTTTATCAATCGGGTATTCAGCCTAAGCTTGTCGAAAAAACAGTGCAACAAATCGACATCATGCCAAGCATTTTAAAATATTTAAATTATGACAAAGCCTATTATTCATTGGGCCATAACATGTTCGACAGCATTGCCAAACCCTGCGTGTATTTTTTAAATCCGGTTTATTATTGCATAAACGACAGCACTGTTTACACCATGAACAATTACCGCTTCAACGCAAAATACAATTATCGACTCGACAGCGGACTGATTCGACCATTACCTGTTGAAAGCCGCGACAAATCGATTGAAACATATTGTAGGGCTTTGGTACAACGTTACAACAACGATTTAATCAAAGATAAAATACAGGTAAAAAATCCCTAGTACATTTTTCAACCGCCACAATTCAATGCAAATAAAAAAGCCTCCTTGTTTCAGGGAGGCTTTGTCAATTTTAGAAATGAATGATTAGTTCAACAAAGATTTAACAGTGATGTTAAATGTAATTTTGTGTTCACCTTGCTTTGGATGTTGGTCGCCGCCCTTATCGCAATGTCCGCCGTGGTGCTCGTTATGATTAGCGCAATTACCTTGTCCTTCGTGGTGTTTGCCTTTGCCATGGTGATCACAATTTCCGCCTTTATCAGCATGTTGCGGATGGGTAATGGTTACCACTTGTGTTCCCGAAAAATTTTGATCAGGGGTGTAAACAAAAGTACTGATATTGCTACTGTCAACAATAGCAATATTCGATTTTGAAGCTGCACCCGCCACAGTTACATTCGCAGCATTGGCTTGGGCCGGTAATGCAAACTTGTATACTTGGTTGGTATTGATGCTAACATTCACCGTTTCTTCGGTGTTGCTCACATCTTGTGTATTGTTAGCGGCAAATTTTTTACAAGAGGTAAATCCGATAAATGCCAAGGCAACAAAGCCCATTAAAATTGTTTTTTTCATAATCTGTTTTTTTGCAAATAATTGCAAGTATAAATTTAAGCTTAAAAAAAGTCCGCTTTTATTAAAAGAGGTTAATTCCTGCATTTAACAGGTTATTGGGCGCAAAGGGGTCGCTTCTCTTGTTTTAATGAATGTTAAGCCGTTGTAAAAGACTACATTTGGTTTGTGCCAATCAAATTAAAATCTATATTGCGTGTGATACGTTTAATGCTTTTTTGCACAAGTATGTTATTTGTTGGATGTAAATCCTCACAAAAAAATAAAGGCATTGAAAAAATAAATGTTTGTTTGCAAGATAAAATTGATGCTTTCAAAAAAACAACCTGTGCCGAAGGTGCTTGTGTAAAACAATACCAATTTCAAAAAACCATAGTGTATGCCTTTATACCGGGTAATTGCGGCGCCGATTTAAGTACTGATATAGTGAACTCTTCCTGCGAAACCATCGGTTTTTTGGGCGGCATTATGGGCAATACCAAAATCAATGGTGAAGAATTTTCACAAGCCGTTTTAGTAAAAAGTGTTTGGGAAAAAACCCCTGAAACTAATAAGTAATTTGTCAATTTTTTATAATTAAGCCGCCGACATTGTTTTGAGTGCCTTTACCAAAGCATCCAATTCTTCTATGCTTGTATAAACATTGGGTGTAATTCTGCAACCTTGCACACCTTTGCCGTCAATGGCAACAGTATAAATTTTATGTGTTTTTAAAAGCGTTTCAGCCATCAAAGACGGCTTCATGTTCACGATGCCAACATTGGCAATGGCACATGAACGGTTCTCATCCTCAGGCGTGTTGAGCACAATGTTTTTTTCGAAACGTACTTGTTTGGTCCAGTAGTTTTGCAAATACCTTAATCTTTCCATTTTTCTTTCTGCGCCCAATTTTTGATAATAAGCAATGGCATTGCTGATAGCCAAATCGGTGTGTACCGGAATGGTGCCTGTATGGTTTAAACGGGCTATGTCATCTTCTTTTTTTTCTGTTTCTGCAAACAGTGGCCAAATGCCGGATATATTTTCTTTCTTCACATAAAGCATACCGGCGCCAAGCGGCACACTCAGCCATTTATGCAAAGAACAGGCATAATAGTCACAGTTTAAATCCTTGATTTTAAAAATCAGATGGGCAAAAGCATGGGCCCCGTCCACCATTACTTTTACACCTTTGGCATGAGCCATGTCGCAGATTTTTTTTACCGGTAATATTTGTCCGGTAATGTTAATCATGTGGCAAAGCATAATTAATTTGGTTTTGGGGCTGATGGCCATTTCGTATAAGGCCACAATTTCATCATCCGTTTTTGGATGCAGTGGAATTGAAATCATTTTATTTACCATGCCATGGCGTTTACTCACTTGTTGAAACATGTCGAGCATGGCCCCATAATCTTGTTCGGCCATAATGGCTTCATCACCGGGTTGCCAGTGTGTGCCGGCAATCACCATATCGAGGGCCTCGGTGGTGTTTCGGGTAATAATTAATTCTTCTTTCGAGCAGCCTGCTAATTCGGCCAATTGTGCAGCCGCTTTTTGTTTGTTTTCGTTTTGTACCGTACGCATATAATATGCGCCTTGTAAATTGACATTACGAACATGATTAATATAGGCATCCAAAACCTCGGTAGGTTGTATACAATAATACCCGTTTTCGAGGTTGATGTAATCCGTTTTTAATTGATAACCTTTGCGTATATCAGACCAAAACATTTCATCAACTGCCAATTCGCTGGGATCGAAGTGAGTGGTTTTAGCCAATGCCTCTTCAAGTTTTGGGAAGCTGAAGCCTGCACCCAAGGCCAATAGTGCAGAATTTTTAATGAATGCTCTTTTATCCATGCCTATTATAATTAATACAATTGAGATAGCAATGCTAAGTTATTTTTTTGAAAATACCTTTACATTTTATCTTTGCTTAAATTGTTAAAATTGGACATAAAGGCAAAAATTTAGGATTAGTTAAAATACAAGGCTTAGAGATCGACAAAAACATGCTTTTTACCTAAAATAATTGGAGTGATCTGTTTTTTTTTTATAACTTAGGAGTTCATTTAAAACTAAACATATGAACAAAACTTACAAAACTATGTTCGCGTTTATCATGCTACTCGGTTTGATAACGTTTAATGCAGGTGCGCAAGCCCTTTCTGGTACTGTCACGATTAATAGTGCCGGTACTGGCTCAACAAACTATGTATCGTTCACTGCTTTTGCCACAGCTATCAACTCAGTCGGCATCAGCGGACCTTTGGTAGTTAATGTTGTGGCCAATTCAGGTCCCTACAACGAACAACCAACTTTTAATCAAATTAGCGGCGCAAATGCAGGCGCAACAATTACTGTTAATGGTAACGGTAACTTGCTAACATTTAACTCTGCCAGTTCAACACAACCATGGACTTTAAACATGGCCGGTGCAGATTATTTTTATTTTAACAACTTAAACTTGCAAGGGCAAGGCGCAACTTATGCAATTGTTTGTGCCATGAATAGTGGTGCTGATAACAACGTGTTCAGTGCTTGTACTTTCTCTGCTCCTGCAAACGGTATTTCATCTTACCAAGTACCTTTGTGTTTTAGCCCAAATGCTACTTCACCAACTACTGGTGGTAACTCAGGAAATAATAATACTTTCCAAAATTGTCAAATGTTTAGCGGTTACTATTGTATTTGGGGTGGTGGTTTCACAACTGCGCCTTATCAATCAGGTAATAAAATCATTGGCTGTTCAATTCAAGATTATTATTATTATGGTATGTACTGGTATTATCAAACATATTCTACCATTACGAATAACATCTGTGAAAGACCAACTAGAACAACTCTCACAACGTCTTTTTACGGGATTATGATTTATTATAACCAAGGTACATTGTGTGAAGGTAACATTATACAAAAACCTTACGAAACTGCGCCAACCACTGCCGGAACTTGTTATTGCTTTTATTGGTATGCCCCTATTACACCGCAACCAATTCCTAAAAACACTTACAGAAATAACGTTGTAAGAAACATCAGAACAACCGGACAAATTTACGGGGCTTATTGTTATTATGCTTCAGGCGATATTTACCACAACACTTTCTCATTCGACGAAACAGCTTCAACAGCCGGCGGGGTTTATGGTTTGTATTTTGGTGGTTCAACTTCTTATACAGATTTTGAAATTAAAAACAACAATATTTCAATTACAAAAGGTGGTGCCGGTGCAAAATACGGCATGTATGCAGCAGCAATGTATGCCGGCATCAACATCAATGGAAACAACATTTATGTAAACAGCGCAGGTGGTGGTAACAACCACGGTTACTTAAGTACTTTAGGAACTGCCGCAACTTTTACTGCATGGCAAGCTTACAATGTGGATCAAGTTGGTTCAAACATCAATCCTACATTCGTAAACATTCTTACCGATTTACATCCAACAAATAATGCCATGGATAACATTGGTATGGCATTGGGTGTTGTATTTGATCAAACAGCGGCCATTAGAAATCAAACTACACCTGACATGGGTGCTTATGAATTTAACACACCAAATTGTGCAAGTACGCCATCTGCTAACTCAGTAGTTGGTGCAAACTATGTGTTGTGCCCGGGTCAAAACGCGAATTTAGCGATAGGAAATTTAAACTCATTATCACCAATAGGCATCACTTACCAATGGCAATACTCAACAGTGTCAGGTGTTGGTCCATGGACAAGCATTCCTGGTGCTAACGGATTAACTTATGCTACACCTAGTACATATAGCAACACTTATTATAGTGTAGTGATAACTTGTACCAATGCAGGTGGTAACGCAACGCCGGTAACTACCTTAAACATTGCTACACCTACACAAAGCACGGTGCCTTATTTTGAAAGTTTCGAAGGCATTGGTTTAAATAACCGCTTGCCAAACTGCTCATGGTATTCACCTGCATTGGGTAGTGCTGCAAAAAGTAATACATCAGCAGCAAGTGGTAACAGAATTGCACGCACCGGTAGCGCGTTTGTATATTTTGATGCCACAGCAAGCACAGGAACTAATTTCTATTACACCAATGGTATTACTTTAAATGCAGGTATCACTTATTCAGTTTCTACTTGGTTTCAAACCGATTTTACAGGTGCTACCAACTGGTCTGATTTATCAATTTTATTAGGCACAAGCCAAAGCACTACAGGTTTGGTGAGTTTAGCTTCTACCAATGGTCCTGCAGTTAGCGCCATTTACAAATCATTGTCAGGAACATTTAGTGTAACCACAACCGGTGTTTATTATGTTGCCGTTCGTGCTACTGCAGGTTCAGGAACAGCACAATATTTAACTTGGGATGATTTGGCCATCACTATTCCTTGTACATCAACATTTAACACACCTAACTTATCTGCATCTACCAATCAAGGTACAATTTGTGCTGGTTCTCCCGCAGTAATTAATGCTTCTGGCGCCAATACTTATATTTGGAGTACCGGTGCAACAAGTTCATCAATTAGTGTTAGCCCCATTACACAAACAACTTATTCGGTGATTGGTACTAGTGCATTAAGTGGATGTACTAACACAGTGACACAAGTTATTTTTGTAAATCCTGCTCCTGCTATTGCTTTGTTTGCTAATCCTCCAATTGTTTGTTCAGGTGCACCAAGCAATTTAATGACTTCAGTAATTGGGTCAGGCATTGTTAACTTTGCTTGGAGCAATCAAATGACTGGTTCTAACATAGTTGTTACTCCTACCGTAAATACTTCATATACAGTAATTGCAACAGGACAAAACGGCTGTAGTAGTTCATCTGCCATTTCTGTTTCAATCAATCCATTACCATCCATTAACGTTGCCGTAAGTAATGCTGCCATTTGTTTGGCTGATAATTTAATGTTAAACGCCACAGGTGCAGCAAACTACCAATGGGTTTCAAGTACATCTAATGTGGTATTAATTGGCTCGACAGTTAACACCAACATCAATACTTTAGGTGCTACGGTATTTACTGTAACCGGTACCGATGTAAAAGGTTGTCAAAGCTTTACAACTACAAACATTACTGTAAGTGCTTGTACAGGCTTAAATGAATTCAACAAAAACAGCGACATCAGCATTTATCCAAATCCAAATGCAGGTATCTTTACTGTTGCTTTTGTGAGCGTAGGACAACACCAAGTAAATGTGGTAGATGTTACGGGTCGTTTAATCAACAGCACTTCAACTGATTCACAAAAAGCAGACATCAACATCAGCAACATGGCTGCCGGTGTTTATTATGTAAAAGTGAGCAGCGGAGATGCTTCTAGTACTTACAAAATTGTAAAACAATAATTAATTTCTTTTCTTTAAAGCCTTGTGTGAAAACACAAGGCTTTTTTTTGTCTTAAAAATTGAATCATTTCGTCATGCAAAATTTAGAACAGCTTCGCAGCCAATTTTACCTCGATCACAACATCACCTTCTTAAATTTTGGATCCTTTGGTGCTTGCCCTAAACCCATTTTTGAAGATTACCAAAAATGGCAATTGGAATTGGAAAAGGAGCCCGTTCAATTCATCACGGTAAATGGATTAAAATACCTGCAAAATTCGCGTGAGGCTTTGGGTAATTACCTCAGCTGTGATGCCGATGATTTGGTGTATGTCAACAATCCGTCGTTTGCCGTAAACACCATTGCCCGCAGCCTGCAATTAAAAGAAGGCGATGAAGTGTTAAGTAC
>JBAXXZ010000019.1:0-12497 GCA_037127575.1 Bacteroidota bacterium
TTTCAGTACTAATTTTATACAATTTGTGGATAAAGATATGCTGGCATTGCACGAATCAAAAAACTCAAGCATCAAAGAAATGTTTGAACATATATACTGGAACAAAGGTGCTACAGAATTGGCCAGTGGTAAAAAAACTTTAACACTTCTTCAGTTTGAAGAAAAGTATGGTAAAAGTTTTATAAATCTTGCCAACGATTACCAAGAAAAAAATATTTGGAAAAAATATTTGTCATTGCCTCAAAGCGACCAACAAAATCCAAAACTCATCAATGCGCTAAAACAACTGGATGTGAACGTCAACATCAATTGGCCTTTGGTGCATTACAGAAGCGCTGTAAGGTATTTACAACAAAATAGTGTTGATATTGCAGCTACAGGCGGAACCAATTGGCAAAAGTACTTACCACCGCGTTTTCAAAAACGCATATTTTATCCCCAACTTTGGTCACATGACGAAATAAATACCTGGGGAAAGGCTTGGGTTGAAACCAATGTTTTTAAAATATAAACTTAAATTTATACCATACATTCACACATGTCAATTAGCGTTACAAACATTTTCAAGAAATACGGAGAGCAAACGGCACTCAACAATGTGTCGTTTGAAGTAGGCGACAACCAAATTGTTGGATTCTTAGGTCCCAATGGTGCCGGTAAAAGTACCATGATGAAAATTCTAACATGTTATTTACCGCCTAGTTCAGGCAGCGCCAAAGTGTGTGGATTCGACATTATCAATGACAGTTTTAAGGTCCGGCAACAAATTGGCTATTTACCTGAGCATAATCCATTGTACCACGATATGTATATCAAAGAATTTTTGGTATTTGTGGCAGGTATTTACAAGGTTAAAAACGTTAATGCCAGAGTGAAGGAAATGATTGATATGACAGGCTTGCAAAAGGAGCAGTCGAAAAAAATTGGCGCCCTCAGCAAAGGTTATCGGCAAAGGGTTGGGTTGGCACAAGCCATGATTCACGACCCAAAAGTACTTATCATGGATGAACCTACAACCGGTTTAGATCCGAATCAATTGGAAGAAATTCGAAATTTAATTAAGAACCTCGGCAAACACAAAACCGTGATGTTAAGCACACACATTATGCAAGAAGTGGAAGCCATATGCGATAGGGTAATCATTATTAATAAGGGCGAAATTGTAGCCAATGATGAAACCAAGATTTTACAAAGTAACAGCACCAAACAAATTGTGAGTGTTGAATTTGATAAGGAAATAAGCATCGATTTACTCCAACAAATCCCACATGTGGATTTGGTTTTGGCCATCAGCCCACTAAAATGGCAAATCATGAGTGCCTCACCTGAAGACATACGTAAGGCCATCTTCGACTTCGCTATTTCGCATCAATTAAGTGTGTTAACCTTACAAAAAGAAGAACAAAGCATGGAAACCGTTTTTAAATCACTTACCCGCTAATTCTTCTACCTTATAATTACGAAGTGTTCTATTTCGATAAAATTTGTTAAGGGCTTGCAATTGGAACAATTATTGAATTTAAAGGTCTAATCAAACAAAATTACATCTAAAATCAAAAAAAACGCCCATAAAATTTTGAATTTCAAATCAAATACTATCTTTGTAAGATTAGTTAAAAGTCTGAAGTCCATTAATAGATATATATTATTCATCCTTTGCCTGATTTCCTTGCGATTTCAACAGGGCCCATCAAGTTTTGATGCGGTGTCGAAGACCAAGGTTTTATTTATTTATGGTTTTACAAAAAACTTTGAGTGGCCGGATGAGAAGAAAACCGATAATTTTATCATTTATGTGGTTGGAAAAAACGACAATTTGGTGTCAGAACTTAAAAAAATGGCCGCGGTTAAAAAAGTAGGAGAACAGGACATTGAAATCAAAAATACAACGTTAGTAGACAATAATATCAATCCACATATCGTAGTGTTTACGTCCGACAATGACCCCAAAACCATCTCAGAATTATCTTCAAAAATGAAGAGCAAAGGATCACTTTTAATATCAGAAACAACAGGTGGCTGTAAAGCCGGCGCTAGTTTGAATTTCACGTATATAGAATCAAAATTAAAATTTGAATACAAAGAGGATGCTGCTAAAAAGGCAGGTTTAAAAACAAAAGAAGAATTTAAAAAAATGGCCGTTAAAATTATTGATTAATTTAACTTCTGATAAGATGTGCAGGTTATGTAAAATATTTAAAAAACTACTTCTAAGTATCATGATACTTATAAGTGCAACCATGCTTGCACAAGAAGATAAGTTAAGTAGAGCGCAGGGATTAATGACCTCTGACCCTGGACAGGCTTTGCTTATAATGGATTCGGTGATTCAGCACCCTCAAACCAAAAACGACTTTTACACATGGACCGTTCGTGCTTACATATATTATGAACTTTACAAAAAAACTGAAAAATTAAAATTACACTCTGCTATTCGTGATTCCATCCTTTCTACAATTAAAACAGCATCAGAACTAAAGCCTGATTCTGAGTCATTTCAGAGTATTAACCGAATGTATAAGTCCTTGTCGTCTGGTTACAAGAAAATTGTTAAGGTGCTTTTGGAAGATTCATTAAATTATGAGGGCAGTCAGGAAGCATTTAATAATTACAAAAAACTATTGCTTAAAGTTGAACCAAAACACAATTTTGAAGCCGATGATATTGAGTATAATCTAACTGTTGGAAGTATTTTCTCCAATATTTTTAATGAAGACAATAAAAAGACCAAGGCCGGTGAGATTGCAAAAGTGGCATTGTTAAAGGTTTTGGGAATGCAGCCTACAAATTCTTCCGCCAACTTAAACTTGGGTTTGATGTATTATAATCAAGCAGCAAATTTGAGTAAATCATTAGAATATGGCGCTGATTTCACGGAAATAGACGCCATTCAAGACAACATGATTAAACTCGCCAAACAAAGCGAAAAATTAATTCGCTCGGTTTATGATAACGACAATAAAAATACCAAATCAATTTTGGCACTTTATTATATTTACCGCATGTTGGTTGATACACCTAAGTTTGAAGAATTTAAGAAGAAGTGTAAGGAAATGAATCTCGACATTGGCGAGAATAAACCTGCCGCAACTGAAGAAAATCTAAATAATCCGCAAAACAAAGACAAATGAAAATCAGATTCACAATCGGAAGGAGAATTGGTTTAGGTTTTGCCACATTCATTATTTTAACTTCCATAGCTTTTATACTTACTGTAGTCATCTCTACAGATAGTAAATCGAAAACCAGAGTGATGGTTGAGGAAGTTTCGCCCAGTGTTGCTGAAATAAAAGAGCTGAATTTAATGCTTCAGCGATCGCATACTGATATTTCAAAATGGGTTTATAACACAAGCTTTAATGATTTAGATTTTAGAAAAGAAATCAAATCAATTATCAATGAGGAATATAGACTTCGAAAGAACCGATTAATTAAATATGCAAATAATTGGACTAAGAAAGAAGAAATTGACCAATTGCATGTAATTTTTAATAGAATTGAATCATTGTTTAGGGTTTACAAAGATGATATCATTGAGCAATTGAATACCCCCGAAGCATATGAAGATCCAACAATAAAATTCATCACTTTGGATTCGTATGAAGCTTCCGAAAGTAACATCAAAATTATTTACAAAGATCTTGACAAGCTCATCAAATCGAAAGATGATTATGCATTAAGTGTAAAGGACAATATGTTCGACTCATTGGATAATTTGATTCGAATTGTGATTTTACTCGGTATTATTTTAGCTGTTGGCGGTGTTGTGATTGCTGTATTTACGACAAGTTCAATTACGGTTCCAATTCAGGTTCTTAAGAAAATGCTTTTATCGATGGGTCTTGGTATTCTTCCGAAGGAACGTGTTAGTGCCCGTGAAGATGAAGTAGGCGAAATGGGCAATGCATTGAACGATTTAATTCGGTCGATGGAACATACCACCGATTTTGCGAAAGAAACAGGTGCAGGTAATTTTGATGCCAAATACACACCGTTGAGTAAAGACGATACGCTTGGATTGGCCTTGATTAAAATGCGTGATGATTTGGCCGAGAACGAAAGATCTCTCGAACAAAAAGTAATTGAAAGAACTGAAGAAGTTGTTCGCCAAAAATCCGAAATTGAAAGTAAAAACGAAGAACTTGAAATTCTATATAAACAGGTAACCGATAGTATTCACTACGCCAAGCGAATTCAAGATACCATTTTGCCGGCTAACAGTAAAGTTAAAACCTTACTACCGGATTCTTTTATCCTCTTTAAACCAAAAGATATTGTTAGTGGCGATTTCTACTGGATAGAAAAGAAAGCAGATTTGGTTTATTTTGCAGCTGTTGATTGTACAGGCCATGGCGTACCGGGTGCATTTATGAGCTTGGTGGGTTATAATGTGCTTAAAGACATTATTAAAAACTCCAAGGTTGCCAAACCGTCCGAAATTTTGGATGCCATGCGTGAAGGTGTTATTAGCACCATGACAGTGGATGAATCTAAACAAGCGAAAGATGGTATGGACATGACCTTATGTGCCATTAACTATGAAAAAATGGAATTACAATATGCTGCGGCATTTAACCCATTAATCATTATACGCAATGGTGAACTAATCATGCACCAAGCCAATAAATTCCCTATTGGTGCATTTATCGGCGAAAAAACCAAGTTCGACAACCATATTATTCCGCTTCAAAAAGGAGATCAAATATTCATCTTTAGTGATGGTTATGCAGATCAATTTGGCGGACCAAACGGCAAGAAATTCATGGTTGGTAATTTCAGAAAACTATTGGCAAACATCGCCTCATTAACATCAAGTGCGCAAAAAGAAAAATTAGATGAAACTTTATTGAACTGGCAAGGCGGTCAAGAACAAGTTGATGACGTTTTGGTGATTGGTGTAAAAGTTTAAAATCGAATTTAATTAAATATGAAGTGCGCTTTTTTTAGCCAATAATTGCGCTTCTGTTTCTACGTTATCATCGTCTTTAATACAACAATCTACAGGACAAACAGCGGCACATTGTGGTTCATCATGAAAGCCCACGCACTCTGTACATTTATCACTCACAATAAAATAAACATCCATGTTTTTGGGAACTTGCGGTGCATCAACTTCAACTTCAATACCACTATTATGCCCCTTAAATACGCCTTTTACACCGGTACCATCGGCAAAACGCCATTCAGCGCCGCCTTCGTAAATTGCATTATTCGGACACTCAGGTTCACAAGCCCCACAATTTATGCACTCATCTGTAATTTTAATTGCCATTTTTTTAACTTAGTTTTGTTCCCGAAAATAGTTTGCAAATATACGACCTAAATCATGATTTTAAAACAACGAATGAACGGTTTTGTTCAAATTGCCTCCTTCCTTAACCGCCACTTCAATAAACAATACATTGATTCTGAGATCCCCTTACACCATGGATTAGACCAATTGATAGAAACCGCGGGAATTTATAATCATTGGTTTAACCGTGAAAACATTGAACTTTCATTAAAAAATTTAACAATTCTTCTCGAAAAAAACGCACTGGCCACTTTTTGTGAAAAAATTGAAGAAAAACCCGAAAAAACCATCGCCTTGGTTTGTGCCGGCAATATTCCATTGGTTTGTTTCCATGATGTATTGTGCTGCCTGCTATGTGGGCATAAAGTGCTTCTAAAAATGTCAAGCGACGACAATGTATTGTTGCCTTTCATGTTAAAACTCTTGGTACATTATGAAAAAGATTTTGAAACTAAAATTTTGTTCGCCGAAGGTAAATTAACCAACTTCGATGCCATTATTGCCACCGGCAGCAATAATACCGCCAATTATTTAAATTATTACTTTTCAAAATACCCACATATTATTCGCAAAAGCAGAACCTCTGTTGCCATTTTGGATGGCAGCGAAAGCAGCGAAGATTTAAAACAATTGGGCCATGATATTTTCGACTATTTCGGTTTAGGATGCCGCAATGTGAGTAAAATTCTAGTGCCACCAAATTACAATTTTAATCAGTTTTTTGAATCTATTGTTAATTTTGGAGCACTCGTGAACAACAAAAAATATGGCAATAATTACGATTATTACCGTGCCATCTATTTGCTTGAAAGCGAAAAGTTTCTCGATAATAATTTTTTAATTCTAAAACAAAGTCAATCACTCTTTTCGCCAGTTTCGGTCCTCTTTCATGAACCTTATTCGGGGCTTTCTGAACTAAATCATTTTTTAAAACAATATGAAAACGAGATCCAGTGCGTAATCGGCAAAAATCACATCCCTTTTGGTTATTCACAATGCCCTGTTATTACTGAGTTCGCTGACAATATTAACACCCTTGATTTTTTGTTAAATTTATGACGAATTGCGTCAACTTATCGTCTTAAATATTTGGGTCCTCTGTCTATTGGCTAGTTTTGCCGATGGACAAAATTTCTTGACCGTAAAAATTTTCCCAACCTCAAAATACAATTGCATCAATACCCCCATCACCTTTGCTTCAATTGTTAACGATGCGCAGCTTGGAACACCCGAAACATTGTTCCCTACCACTTATACCTGGTCGGTAGTTTCATCCAATGGAATGACGCAAATTTCAAATGTAAATAGTCCTACCATTAGCATCACTTTTTCTTCTGCAGTAACTTTCAGTTTATTTTTAAAAGTTGATAAAGGTGAATCGAGCGCTTTGACCTATTCCGTGATTTCAATTGGCAACATTCCAAAAGCATCGTTTAATGCCACTTTTCTAGATGTGGGTTATCCAAACCGATTACAATTAACCGGTTATTCAACCTTTGGTTTGGTAAATCATTGGATGTTTAGCGACACGCCAATCATAGATTCCACTGCAAATACCATTAAATCATACACTGCCAGCGGTCAATATTCAGTCATGTTAGTAACCATTGGTCGCACCGGCTGCCGAGATACTGCCCGCTATAACTTTTATTTGGTCGACTCATCAGGCATCACCATGCCAAATGTGTTTACTCCTAATAATGATGGTGCTAATGATATTTATAAACCTATTGCCAGAGGAATCAGTAAGTTAAGCGCAAAAGTTTATAATAGAAATGCGGTGTTGATTCAAAGTTGGGATACAGTGAATGGTTTTTGGGACGGATACACAAACAGCGGAGAACCTTGTTCTGATGGCGAGTATTTTATTATTTTAAATGCCACTGGATTTGACGGAAAAACCTACCAACTTCAAAGTCACATCTCTTTAATTCGATAATTTATTTTACATCTTAAAAACATATCCTTTAATTACCCTGATCAGAAAAATTTCAAAGGCCTTGTTCAGTTAAATTTAAAACTAAAGGCCGGAGAGATACTCGCCCTTGTTGGAAAAAGTGGTAGTGGTAAATCAACCTTGATGAAATGTATTTTTGGCTTGGTTGACTTAAATGAAGGTGAAATTTATTTTGAAAGTGAACGGGTTTTAGGTCCGGCCTACAACTTAATTCCCGGTCACCACCATATGAATTTGGTGAGTCAAGAATTTTATGTTCTCGAAAACCACACTGTAGAAGAAAATATTTGGGATAAATTAATTGGTTATACCAACGAAGCAAAACTTAAAAGAAGTAACACACTTCTAAAATTGTTGGAATTGGAAAAACTTCGGAGCACCAGAACCAAAAATTTATCAAGTGGTCAAAAACAAAGGGTGGCTATCGCCCGCTCATTGGCCATTATTCCGAAATTACTATTATTGGATGAACCTTTTAATAATTTGGACCGATTGTTAAGTGCTAAATTATTTTCCTTCTTGCAAACTGAAGTTAAAAAAAACCAAACCGCTGTTATTCTCATTACCCATTTACCTGAAGAAGCTCTGAAGTTTGGTAATCAAATTGCCATCATGCATGAAGGGCAAATAAAACAAATCGGCGAAAAATGGCAGGTATTTTACCATCCAAAAAATGTAAGACTAGCAGGGCTTTTGGGCGAATACAACACCATTAAGTCAGAGGATTTTCATTCAAAATCAAATTACAAAAAAGCCAGAAAAACATTGTGTCGCCCCAATCAATTTAAACATGTTGAAAAATCGGCCGGCTTTGATTTAGAAGTTCAAGTGATTTCTTGCATGTTTAATGGGAAGTGTTTTGAAATTCTGGCCCAAACAAAAAATGGCCATCACATTGTTGTTTTCGATACTTCGGCTAAAATTACCAACAGCCATTTGTATTACCAATTAATGTTGTATTAAAAGCACTATAAAAATTTTTATTCGCTTACAGGTGTCTTTTGAATTGCATAAAGCACACAATCTCTTAAACGGACATCTTCCTTTAAAAATTCTAACACAAAATATTTTTCTTTTTTCATGCCAATTTTTTCCATGATGCGCTGAGATTTAAGATTCACTCTCGGTGTCATTGAATACACCCTTTCTAACTTTAAATCATCAAATGCATATAGTAAGCAGCGCTTAGCGCCTTCCGTAGCGTAACCTTTATTCCATTTGTCCTTCTTTAAGCGCCATCCAATGTCGGTGCAAGGGGTAAAATCTGATTCAAAATTTTGTTCGTGAAGCCCAATAAATCCAATCATTTCGGAAGTTTCCAATAAATCAACAGCAAAGTAACAATGCCGCCTTTGCACGTATTCTGATTTCATACGTTGAATAAAATCAAAAACATAAAGCCGGTTTTGAATGCCCGGAAAAAATTCCATTACGTCTTTGTCGGAACTAATTTGTGCCATCGCTTTTAAATCACTATCGCGCCATTTTCTAAAACCCAAATTAGGGGAAGTAAACAAATAATTATTTTCTTTTTCATGCCATTGCACTTTCACTGCGCTAAGGTTCGGTAATTCTAATCTTGATTCATCCAGGCAGTCAAATCCATGCTTTAAATAAAAACCAAGAGGTGAATGATAGGCCTCACCATTTTTTAACCGATATAAATCTTTATCAATCACCCAACCATTCAACAATGAGTGTTCGGCTTTTAGCTGATTGAGCAGATATTTCCCGAC
The DNA here is from genome assembly GCA_037127575.1 of Bacteroidota bacterium. GTDB lineage: Bacteria > Bacteroidota > Bacteroidia > B-17B0 > Aurantibacillaceae > Aurantibacillus. The sequence continues at coordinate 8,987 of JBAXXZ010000019.1, forward strand.
ACCTTTTTTTTGCAAGTTAGCATCTACAATCAATGCAAACCAAACTGCATGATCGCGTTCAAAAACCATGGCCCATGCATTCACACCATTTAGTTCAATAAAATAATGATGGGCATGATTTAAACCTTGAAGGTATTTTTCTAGTTCATTGAACTGATTAAAAAACAAAGCTGAAGGATAACCATTATTCCATAATTGGAAGATGCACTCCTTTTGTGCAGTACTGAGTGTTTCAGCAATAACACTTTTTACAACAAGGTTTAATTCCTTCATAAAAAAGTAACATTTAAATTAAATGTATCTTAATTTTATCTGCACATGCTTCTCTTCGCCTGGTTGAATGGTGAATGAAAAGTTTTGAAATTTAGGATATGTGAATCCGCTGTGATAATAGTTTGAAAAACCAAAGCCTTCTTTAGGCATGCCAAAAAAATTAAAATCCATTTTACTGTTATCGTTTTCATCATCCAATACAGAAAAACCGTAAGTGCCCGGGGCTAAATAAAAACTAAAACTTAATTTTTGATTTTGCAATTGGTGTTTTTCAATCGTAATAATTTTCGAATCCTTCTTTTCTTCAAAACGTTGACTCGAAATATAAACACCCATTTTTATTTTCCCTTGGTGACTGCGCACTCCAATAATTTCAAGCTTTATATTGTGTTTGGTATTTAAGCCAATAAAACTGGCATTTAAATAGGCAAGACACAGAATGCAAAACAGCTGCGTAATTTGAATTATTTTTTTCATCCTATTAATTCGGAAAAATAATTTATCGCTTGGTGCCGGGTCTTTTATTAAAATTTCTTTTGGGACTGCCTTTGTGCGGTCCGTTCCCACGACGGAGCTCGGGTTTTGGTTTTTCCGGATTATATTCAGGCCCGGCTCCCAATTCAAGAGGTAAAGGCATTTTCGGAACTTCAATGCCCATTAAACTTTCAATTTTGAAAAATTTAAACTGGTCCTTCGGATTCACAAAAGTAATGGCCACACCAGCCTTCGAAGCACGTGCTGTTCGACCAATACGGTGAATATAATCCTCTGGATCACCGGGGGCATCATAATTTACCACCAAGCTAATGCCATCTACATCAATGCCGCGCGATAAAATATCGGTGCCAATTAAAATATGAACCCTTTTACTTTTAAAGTCGCGCATAATTTCTTCGCGTTCAGCTTGGTCTAAATCAGAATGAAATGCCCTTACATTGCGATCAATACCACGAAGTGTTTTTTCAAGCAATTTCACATTATCTTTTGTAGAAGAAAAAATTATCACAGAAGGATATTCTTCCTGCATCAAAATGTTACGAATCAAAGGCTCTTTCTGATTGTCGTATAAAATATAGGCTTGTTGTACAATGCCCGCAGCGGGTTTACTGATGGCAATGTTGATTTGTTTTGCATCATTGGTGATTTGGTTGGCCAATTGCCTTATTTTTGGCGGCATAGTGGCCGAAAACATAATTGTTTGACGCTTCTTCGGCAAATAATTTACAATGGTTTTAATATCATCAAAAAAGCCCATATCCAACATTCTATCAGCTTCATCCAACACCAAATGTTGCAAATGTTCAAAATTAATATCACCTGCCTGCAACAAAGCAATTAAACGCCCGGGCGTGGCACAAATAATATCTACCCCCTCTTGCAAGGCGTGTTTTTGCGTCGACCAAGCAATGCCGTCGTTACCGCCGTAAATGGCGATTGAACTCAATGAACAAAAATAGCCCAATCCGTCAATTTGTTGGTCAATTTGCAAGGCCAATTCGCGCGTAGGTGCAATAATGAGGGTGTTTAAGTGCCGTGTTTCGGCTTTCAAAATATGGTCAATAATTGGCAATAAATAGGCAGCAGTTTTACCTGTTCCTGTTTGTGCACAAGCAATAATATCATGGTGTTCAAGTACTACCGGTATAGCTTCTTGTTGAATTGGAGTTGGGGTTTTGTAGCCCATGCTATATAAACCTTCAAGTAAGGTAGCATTAAAGTTAAAATCGTCGAAAGTCAAGAAAATTGTATTAGTTTAAAAATTAAACACGAAGGTAGTCTTTTAATCGACAAGGGCAATGATGCATTTTTTTGTACGCAAATTTTGCATTAAATTCACCGCTTTAAATAAATTTAATTTTCTGCTACACTATTAATTTAAATTCTATAATTTAATTAACTTTCATGTTTGATTGACAAAATAAATGCCTCGAATTATTAGTAAAATATTTTTAATACTTATTGTCGTTATTTGCTTTGGCTTTATTTCGAGCGAACATGATAATTTCCCTGTGCCAAAGGGAATAAAAAATGTTCTTTTTTACGTGCAAAGAAGTTTTAATAAGAACACCCTTATTTATCAATTAAATGTGAATGAGAAAAATGAATTAAATGAAAGCGACCCGATTTCGGTATTTTGGGTGAATTATGCCGGTAAAGGTGATTTAGAACAACTAAATTACATACAAAGAAAGTATGCTTATGGCATAAGCGTGCAGCAAATTGATAAGGAGAAAAAAAAATATAGCTTCCATTTTGTATCCTATAAGAAACAAATTCTATACCTCATCGAAACAAATGACAACAAATTTCATGTTTTTAGTTATTTCAATAACCACTTACTAATTGTTAACCGAATTTTTGTTCAAATTGAAGGCGGATCGTTTTGGACGCCAAAGGTTAAATACATTGAAATATTCGGTAAAGATCCTGCTAAAAACGAAGAGGTGGTTGAGAAAATTACAATATAGCCGTTTTTAGAAATTATTTTATAAAAAGTGTATAAGCTTTTTGATAAAAAAAATCCCAATAGGCAATCTTTAATTTAGAGATAAAAACTAAGGTCTAGGAAACATATTATCTAAAAGATAATCCCTAAATTTTCTTGGAAGTATTTTACTTAATACGACCAACAAATTTACATCACCTGAAGGTATAATTAGATATTTCTTTTTTCCTTTAGCCTGATTTAATATTTTAACAGCTACTTCTGCTGTTTTCATTAATTTACGCGGTGTTTCTTTTTTCATCCATTGAGGCGCGTTTTTAATTTCCTCATGAAACTGTGGCGTATCCATATCGCCGGGGCAGGCTACATAAACATTAATGCCCTTATTCAATAATTCACGGCGCAAACACTCGCCAAAGTTGATAATTCCGGCTTTAGCAGCACAATACATTGAGTATCCGGCAGCTCCCATTAATCCGAAGCCTGAAGAAATTAACAATACTTTGGTACCACTCACCAATAAAGGCAAAAAAGTGTGAGCAGAAAGAATGGTTCCCCAAAGATCAATTTCAAGATCTTGTTTCATTTCCGCAGCATTCGTATAATCAGAAAGTAATTTGGTTGTAACAACGCCTGCATTTAAAACCAGATAATCAATTTTCCCATATTCTGTTTTTACTTGATCGAACGTTTTTTTCAAAGCGTCTTCACTTGTAATATCACAAGAAATACCTTTAACGGTAATGTTCATGTTACTTAACAAACTTACTGCTTTATTAATCCTTTCTTGAT
>JBAXXZ010000020.1:0-12437 GCA_037127575.1 Bacteroidota bacterium
CCTCTAATTCCTTAAATTTGTTAGAATGTTTAATAAGTTTTGCATTATTGCGCTTGTGCTTACAAGTATTGCGCCCATTAAGGCGCAGGAACTTAGCTTGCCGAATAATTACGAAAATGGCAGCAATTTAAATGTCATTTATCGCAACGACATCAGTGCTCAGTTATATTTAAGTACACGCGGCTTAGGCTTTACATTTCATCAAGGTCATCATCTTACTGCCGCATCACGTTCTTACTATGAAATTGACGTAAAAGGATTAAATCATCCGAAACAAGTAAAATTAAGCGGAGACGCACAATCGCGCCAACGTTTTGTTTATGGCAAATTAAATTCGGTGATGGTGATTGGTGCTTGTGTGGGTATGCAAAAAGTATTACATGCCAAAGCCGACAGCAAAGCGATTGAGGTGCGGTATGCCTATTCGATTGGACCGGAATTGGCCATTGCCAAGCCCTATTATATTCAAGTGGAGAAAAAAGCTGATCCTATAAAATTTGATGATGAAAGTTTTTCGCCAAGTGTTGATCGTGTTTTGGGCAGAGGCCCATTCAGCAAGGGCATGAATGAATTAAAATATTACCCGGGCATTAACGGAAAATTTAATGTAAGTTTTGAATACGCACCATACACCAATTTAATTAGGGCCATTGAAACCGGTATTTCAATAGATCTATTTCCAAAAGCATTGCCCATTATGGCAAGAAATCCCGCTGAGAATTTCGTTCTCACCTTACGAGTAGGATTTGTTTTTGGCAGTAAATGGTATTAAGATGGAAATTACACAAGAAACGAGCAGATTAAAAAAACCCGATTGGTTAAGGGTAAAACTCCCCACAGGTGCAGAATATGTAAAAGTTAGGGGCATTGTGGGCAAACACAAATTAAACACCATTTGTGAAAGCGGCAATTGTCCGAATATGGGCGAATGTTGGGGTGAAGGCACTGCCACTTTCATGATATTGGGAAATATTTGCACGCGCAGTTGCGGCTTTTGTGCGGTGGCAACGGGCAAACCAAAACCCGCAGATTGGGATGAACCAAAACGCATTGCCGAATCGGTTAAATTAATGGGTGTGAAACATTGTGTAATTACAAGTGTTGATCGTGATGATTTAAAAGACGGCGGATCCATCATATGGGCAGAAACCATTAAAGAAATTAGGAAGGCAAGTCCGAATACAAAATTTGAATGTTTGATTCCGGATTTTGCCGGCAAGTGGGAGAACTTACAACGCATCATTGATGCCAATGCCGATATTGTTTCTCACAACATTGAAACGGTTCGCAGGTTGACAGCACAAGTGCGTATACAAGCCAAATACGACAGAAGTTTAGAGGTACTAAAACGTTTAAGTGAAGCCGGTGTTAAAACCAAAAGTGGTTTGATGTTGGGTTTAGGAGAAACGGAAGAAGAAATTTTTGAAACAATAGATGATTTGTCCAATGTAAAATGTAATGTTTTAACTATGGGTCAATATTTGCAACCAACACCAAAGCACATACCTGTAGCCAAATTTGTGCATCCTGATGACTTTTTACGTTACAAAAATTATGCCTTAACCAAGGGGTTTCGATTCGTTGAAAGTGGTCCCTTGGTGCGTTCTTCGTATCACGCAGAAAAACACATTTTTTAGATGAAAAAAAACATTGCCATTTTACTTTCCGCCATTTTGTTGCTGCATTGTGCACCGGCGCGTTATGTAAAACCTTTGAAAAAAAATGAGCAGGTGGCTTGCTTTACATTTGGGGGGCCCATTATACAATTTGCAGGAGCGGCAATCCCCATACCATTCACCACCATTGGTTATGCAAGGGGATTGAATGATAAAGTAACCGGATACGCCAACTTACATAGCACCAGTTTATTGTTTAGCAATCTTCAAATTGATTTGGGCACCAGCATCGCCTTGTTTCAAAAAGAAAACAAATATGGCTTCTCTGCTTCGCCTGCTTTACAAATAGCCACTAGTTTAAAGGCCAAAAATAGTTTTAGAATTTGGCCAAGTACCGATTTAAACTTTTATTATCACCCAAAAGAAAAAGCCTCTTATTGGTATACCGGATTAAACGCTTGGTTTGATTTAACCAGCACCAAAGCACATCAAGAGCCGCAAAGCACGCATATTATACCCAACATGCACGGCGGTTATGTGGTGATAAAAGACAAATGGCAACACCAATTTCAACTCAGTTATTTTGGTCTGGGCATGGCCAACTTACCAAATGTGGTATCGTATGTTGGTATTGCACAAAAAGGAAGTTTAGGGTTTCATTATGCATTAATTAGAAAATTCTGATGAAGTATATTAATTATATCATTGTTTGTGCCTTAATGGCTTTTAGTTCGTGTTTGAAGTTGGACAATAATTTTTACAACAAAAAATCATTGGATACTTATCAATTGGATGCTTATACGGGCGAACAAGATTTTATTTTGGATGCTTCATACGCCATTCCGTCATCATTGATTTCTGTTTTTACGCTGGCTTCACAAACACCTAAGGAAACAAGTCCGACCAACATATACAGTATTTATATTGGCGACATCAATAAAATAAGTACCGACACGGTGATTTTGTATTGCCATGGTAATAAATGGCACATGGATTTTTATTGGCAACGCGCCAAGTTATTGGCTAATGTAAAAGGTAAAAACCATTTTGGGGTGCTGTTTATGGATTACCGCGGTTACGGTTTGAGTGGTGGTGAGCCAAGTGAAGAAGGCATGTATGCAGATGTTGATGCTTGTATGCAATGGTTAAAAAGCAAAGGCTTAACAGATCAACGCTTAATTATTTATGGATTCAGCATGGGCACCGCATCGGCCACAGAATTGTGTTCAAAACCACGCACATTAAAACCATCGAAATTAATTTTGGAAGCCCCATTTGCCAGTGCGGCTGTAATGGTGCAAGATGCCTCCCGACTAAACATGCCCGGTGCTTACGTTACCGATTTAAAAATTGACAATGCTGAGGAAATAAAAAATGTGAAGCAGCCCTTTTTATGGATTCATGGTTTGAACGATAATTTTTTAAATTACAAAACACATGGAGAAGTGGTTTACAAAAATTACACCGGTGTTTATGGCAGCAGTTATATGGTTGAAGGCGCCGATCACGGTGAAGTACCAAGCAAAATTGGCTTTGAGCAATACAAAAAATTAATTGGTGATTTTATTGTAAAACCTTAGATAATTTCGATTTCCAACTTCTTTATCCAACCCTCGTTACCGTTATCAAGTTTAATTAAGGCCCAATCACCGTTGTTATCAACCAAGCGGATTTTGGTGCCTTCGTGTAATACAAACTTGCTTGAAGCAGTAAGTGTGGGCTCGTTGTATATTTTTGCTTCGTGATTTAGGATGATGGCAAATTTATTATTGCTCTTTGCGTTTAAGGCCGAATAACCCAAAAAATAAGTCGTAAAGAAAGTAAAAGCAAAAATCACAGCTAATAAAAAGGCTGTACGTTTTAAAGGACGGTTGTTGGCATTCACAAATAAATAAATACAAACACACAAAAGGATGATGCTGTAAATGCTGAACCAAGCCCAGGTTTTGGTGCTGAATGTGCTAAGGATGTTTGATTTTACAGCGGAAATAAAAAAATTCTCCTTGGCATCAATTTTATCGATTGTTTTGGCAGAAGCTTTGGATAAATTGATACGAACATCCTCATCATTTGGTTCAAGTTTGCGCGCCAATTCGTAATTGTAAATGGCTTTGCCAATTTGATTATCACGGTAATAAGCATTGCCAAGGTTGTAATACAATTCGTGTGATTGAAAACCATCTTTCATAAGGCTTTCATAATTTTCGATGGCTTCTTTGTATTTTTTTGAATCGTATGCTTTTTCCGCCTTCTGCAAAAAGTCGTTGGCTGAAGCAGAGGAGAGTATGATGCTGAAAAATATGATGCCAATTAACTTTTTCATGCTGCCTTTTTATTAAGTTGCTGTTCGAGACTCACAATTAATTCGGAAGTTCCTGCATACACCATTTGTAAGTCGCCGCTAACCGCACCCGGCGCATATTTGGCATATTCACTTGTTTCTATTGCTCGAATGACTTTATTTTTAATTTGCTCGTCAATTTTTCTTTGCGTAAGGATGTTTTGAATATTTTCTTTCGATAAATCTGCCACCGCAATATTTAGTTTATGACTAAGGTAATTTTGCAAGGCCAATAAAACTTCGGTATAAAATGCATCCTTGTTGTTTTCATGCATAAATTTTTCAGCGGCCATTAATTGCTTTTTTGCCATTTTAGCGGCCTTTCTTTCGTTTACCAAAATTACATTGCTATTATTTTGTACGTGTTTGTGACGCACAAACAAAGCAATAATTAAAGCCAATATTGGAAAAACAATTAGCGCCATGTGTGCGGAGGAATGAAAAAACTCGGTCTCCCCTTTTTCCAATTTAAAGTTTCCTTTTTTAATGTATCGGATGTCGTTTTCGGTTTCCTTTATTTGGTTGTGTGATGAATACACTTGGGCGCTTGCGGCATTGGCGTCGCCAGGCAATACTTTAATTTTAATTTCACCGGCAGGCAAAATCACATACTTTTTTGTGTCGAGGTTAAAAAAAGAAAAGTCAAGATTCTTTAATTCAAACTCACCTTCATTGCGCGGAATGACCAAATAATCGAATGTTTTGGCATTCGCATTTTCAATTACTTTGGGATCGTATGTTTCGAAGCCATCGGGCAAATTAATTTTTGGGGCATTGATTAATTTTAAATTGCCCCTGCCGCTGATAGTCATTTTTAAATTAAAAGCTTCGTTTGCTTTTAATTCAGTGCGACTCACCTCCACCTTCGACATAAAACTACCAACAGCGCCTGAAAAATTTTCGGGTTTGCCCTCTTCAGGTAATGGCAATACTTCTATGCCCAATGGTTTACTTTTAACGGACACAGGAATGTCTTCAAACGAAGGCACACCAAAGAATTGCTCGAAAAAGTTTTTTGGTTTATTGGCAGCTTGGCGACGCACAATAACATCGCCGGCGATAGGTGAAATACTAATTTTACCTTGCTTATTGGCAATGCCTATTGTTTTATACAATTCATAAGTATAATAATTAATGCCATCCACATTTTCCATGGCAGGTTGAGAGCGTTGGCTATTGTCTTGCGGCAATGAATAAAATCCATCATAAATAGCCGCGAATTTTTGAAAGCCAACTATTTCGTAACGTGAATACACTTTTTGTACAATGGTCACCTGTTCACCCAAATAACATTTGTTTTTATTGATGCCGGTACGAATAAAAACATCGGCCCCGCCTATTTTGGTATTGTATGCCGATTGATTACCACCTTGGTTCGATTGATTGGCGGAGCCCTTGAGTACTTCGATACCGATGGGTTTGGTTTCTAATATTTGCGCGCCAACACGCACAGCTGCAGAACCCAGTGTATACTTACCTTCTTTTTGTGCGGCGATGATCCAGGTGAGCGTGAGTTGAAAGGAAGATTGTCCATTAACAAATTGCATGCTGCTGCTTTGGTTAGGACCGGAGACCACATCAAAACCTTTAAAATTAGGCGGTGTACATTCGGTTGCGTTGGCGTTAATCACAACAGCGTATTCAAAAGGCACACCCACCTGCACTTGTTTGGTGCTTACCTGTGCCGTAGCTGATTGCGCATTGAGTTGAATGAAAGAACCCAAACAAAAGAGTAAAATAAAAATTATGTTCTTCCTTATTTTCATTCTTGATGCAAGTTAGTATTTCTGGGTGTTTGTGTTGATTTATTAAATTAATTTAACTGTATGTGTTTGTCGATTTTGTTTCTCACTTTCAGCTTAAAGCCTTTGGTTTGCAATCTTGTTTCTCCAAAAACCACAGTGGCCGGAGCAATGCGTATTTTACCTGCTTTTTTAGGGGATAAGGTCCAATAGATGCGCATGCTATTGCTTGTAACGCCATCTTTAACTTGGTAAGTAGCAGAGGTATTTGGTCCTGAAATTTTATTGAAGCCCTCAAAACTGGGCGGAATGTAAGAAGTAGGCTCACCAAAAATCAGTATTTGATATTCGAAATTTTGACCGATGTTTGGCTTAGTAACTGACACTTTAGCGGAAGCCGTTTGTGCGCCAAAGGCCAAGCCAATAAGGAGCAGCAGCAATAATACACTATGTTTTTTTTGCGTCAACATGTTAACGATTACCAGTCTTTGTCAAGTGTGTTGGTATTCACTTCTGCTTTTTGTTTGCGTTTATCTTGTAATTTCTTTTCAGAATCCATTAAGGCCTTTAATAATTGTTCAGCTTGTTCTTTGTTCATCTGACTTTGTTGAGGCTGTGCATTTTTTTGCTGATCCTTTTTATCTTCTTCTTTTTTCTTTTGTTCTTGGTTTTTATTGGCACCGCCGCCGCCATTTTTTTTATCTTTTGGCAAATGCTTCAAAGCATAAGCCAAATTGTATCTGGTTTCTTCGTCCTTATCGTTGTACTTTAAAGCCTTTTTGTAGGCATTAACTGCCTGTTGGTAATCTTTCTTTTTTAAATAACAGTTACCAATGTTGTGCCATGCTTGGTGAAGTGTATCTTTATTAGACACTGAATTGGCTACTACTGCGAAATTTTGCGCTGCCTGATCGTAAATTAATTTTGACAATGAATCGGGGGTAATTTTAGAGCCCGGTGGCATTGGTATTTTACCTTCTTTCACCAATTCGGCATTTTTAAAAAGAGAGGTGCCCAAATTGAAATTGGCTTTACGGTTATTAGGATTTTCTTCTAAAGCTTTGGTGTATAATTTAGTGGATTCAGGGAATTTGCCGCTAAAAAACAATGCATTTCCTTCATAGAGGCGCTGTGCATCTTTTTGTGCCTTAGCTGAGAACATCATCAAAGCACAACCCAAAACATATAGTGCACTATTTTTTTGCATCATTGTCAAACAAATTTATTTTTTTGTACCATTCGCTCACACGCTCTGTCATTAATGTATCAATCACCAATAAAATTAAACACAATCCCACAAACCACTGAAACTGATCTTCGTAGTCGCTGTACATTTTACTTTCGAGTTGTGCTTTGTCGAGTTCTGCGATTTTATCGAGGATAGCATTTAAGCCTAGATCGGCTTGGGTGGCTTGCGCATAAACACCATTTGCTTTAGCTGCAATTTGTTTTAATAAATCAGAATTTAATTTGGTTACAATGGTTTGTCCATCTCTGTCTTTGCGGTAACCTTTCACTTTGCCATTTTCGATCAATGGAATGGGCACACCGTTTTCGGAACCTATGCCTATGGTATTAATCATGATACCTTTTTTTCCGGCCTCTTCAGCAGCTTCAACAGCCGCTTGTTCATGGTCTTCACCATCGGTAATTAAAATAATCGCTTTGTTTTTTCCTTCGTCGTTACTAAACGATTCGCAGGCTTTTTTAATAGCGGCTTGCACATTGGTTCCCTGCACCGGCACCATGCCCGTGGTAATTGAGCTCATGAACATTTTAGCGGCATTGTAATCGGTGGTGATGGGCAATTGCACGTAGGCATCTCCGGCAAAAATTACCAAACCCAAACGATCACCTTCAAGCAAATCGATCATTTTTTCGAGGGCGTATTTGGCGCGAATAAGACGGTTGGGGCTCAAATCCTGCGCCAGCATGCTGTTGCTCACATCCAAACAAACTATGATGTCGGCACCTTCACGTTTAACTTCGCGCAGTTTGCTGCCTGTTTGTAAATTGCAAATGGCCAAAACCAATGTCACAAAAGCCAAGGCAAACAAAATAAATTTCACATTGCGTTTACGTTGACTGCTATAAGGGATTAAAGATTTTACCAATTCGGCATCACCTATTTTTTGAATGGCCCTTTTGCGTTTGTAAATCACCCATAGGTAAATTCCCATCATTAGCGGCAGAGCAGCCAAAGCATAAAAGTATATGGGATTTTCGAACTTAAACATTAAGGTATGGCTCTATATATGGTAAAACGCAAAATAAATTCAAGTAACATTAAAATGGCCGCCAATAAAGTGAATGGTAAAAAATGTTCGGCTTTGTTGCTGAAGCTTCTTTCACTTACAATGGTTTTTTCCATTTTATCAATTTCAACATACACCTCTTGCAAACTTTCTTTGTTGGTGGCACGGAAATATTTCCCTCCTGTCATATCCGAAATTTGTGTCATCACTTTTTCATCAATATCTACATCCACATAATCGTATTCAAATTGGCCGGTAGCGTACATGGCCACAGGCGTTAGGGCTTTGCCCTTGGTTCCAACGCCAATGCAATACACACGGATACCAAAAGTTTTCGCCAATTCGCCGGCCGTTAGTGGCGAAATTTCACCCACATTGTTTACCCCGTCGCTAATTAAAATAATGACCTTGCTTTTGGCTGTGCTATTTTTAATGCGCGCCACAGCATCGGCCAAGCCTAAACCAATGGCGGTACCATTCTCGAGACTGCCCGCTTGAATTTGCGGAAACATGTTTTTTAAAACTTTGTGATCGGTGGTTAAAGGACATTGGGTAAAAGCCACACCGCCGAAGTTGACTAAACCAATACGATCGTTGGGACGTGCATCAATAAAATCGAGGATCACCTCTTTGGCCGCTTCGATGCGGTTAGGTTTAAAATCTTTGGCCAACATCGAAGCCGATAAGTCCATGCTTAACATGATATCGATGCCTTCTGTTTTAGTGTCTTTCCAACTGCTGCGTGATTGGGGACGCGCTAAGGCAGCAACAAGTAAAGCTGTTACCAACATGCGCAACACAAATAAACTGTGGCGTGTTTTTGCCTTGGTGCTGCCATGCATATTTTGAAAAAGATGAAAACCGGAGAAATTAAATTCTCCTTCATTTTTTTTCACACGCAATATGTACCAAGCTGTAAGAGCAGGAATGAGCAGTAAGAACCAAAACCAGTGTTTCTCCGCAAATTGTATGTCGCTTAAAAATCCTAACACCTTATTGATTGTTTGTATTGGTTTCTTCGTTTTGTTTGTCTTCGATTATTTCTTCGCGTTTGGTAGCGTTAACGAAATCAAAAGCATTTTGCAGTGTGAATGCATTTTCACTTTCAATCGGCGAAAGTTTGGCAAACTTCACCAAGTCGCTCAACATTAAAAGTTGTTGTAATTTTTCTTTGCTGTCCTTATCCACTACTTGTGAACGGAATGCCAACATGATTTCGTCGGTGGTACTTTCTAAGGCATTTACAGCAAAACGCTCTTCGATATATAAACGAATGGTATCGGAAATGGCCGAATAATATTCTTTGGATTTACCATCTTTCCAAATTTGTTCTTGTTGAATTTTCTGCAAATTTTCTAGGGCCAATAAATGAGGCGGCACCTTAGGTTTGGCCGGTTCTTGTTCAATTGGTTTTGGTTTTTTACTGAGATAAAGTGTAATAAGCACAATGATAATTATGAGCAGCAAGGCGCCTATTACCCAATACACATAGGACATGTACCAGCGCCAATTAAATTTTTCTTCGTAGGGCGGTTTAATGTCTTTTAATTTGGTTGCACTCGAATCGGTAGGTACAGTGTGCACTTCCAAAAACAAAGGCTCGGTGTACAAAGGATGCAGTGTATCGTTATTGATTAAAAATTTAAAAGGCGGTATGGCAAAAAAACCACTATCGTAAACACTAACGGTAATTTGTTGGTGTTGGTATACGTTGCTTGAATTACTTTTTTCGGGTAAGGTGGTATCGATGGGACTCACATTCACAACTTCCACTTTTTCGCTGAGGGTGTCGCCTATTGAAGGCCATTCTATTTTTAAGCCTTTTAATTTTGAATCGTAAGTGAGGTATAAGTTTAATTTCGCTTGTTCACCGATGCGAATTCTGGCAGTATCTAACACTGCTTCTACCCGCACTTGCTGTGCCCAAGCGCTTTGCAAACAAAGCAACAATAGAAAAGAAAGAATGCGAGCAAATTTTTTCATCAATGGCTTTAGCGTTTTTTAAACAGATTCATTAAAGGTTTGATGTAATTTTCGTGGGTGTAAATTTTGGTGGCATCCACCCCACTCTTTGTAAATGTTTCTTTTAAATCATTGTCGAATTTGGTTTTATTCGATGCAAATTGTTTTCTGAAATGCTCATTGCTTGAATCAATCCAAAGTACCTCCCCTGTTTCATTGTCTTTTAACTTCATTAAACCCACATTCGGCAATTCGGTTTCGGCGCTGTCGGTAATTTGAAGGGCCACGATATCGTGTTTTTTATTGGCAATTTTTAAGGCATCACGGTAATTGAGGTTGGCATAAAAATCGCTCACCATAAAAACGATGCTGCGTTTTTTAATCACGTTGGTGAGGTATTTTAGGGCCACTTCAAGATTGGTTGTTTTGTTCTCGGGTTTAAATTCAATGAGTTCGCGGATGATGCGAAGTACATGGGATTTTCCCTTTTTGGGTGGAATAAACTTTTCGATTTTATCGCTAAAAAAAATCACCCCAATTTTATCGTTGTTTTGAGAAGCGGAAAAAGCTACTACGGCGCAGAGTTCGGTGATTAAATCTTGTTTGTACTGTTTTTTGGTGCCGAATAAACCACTGGCACTTACATCCACCAATAATACCACACTAAGTTCGCGTTCCTCTTCAAACACTTTTACATAGGGCGAATTAAAGCGTGCGGTTACATTCCAATCGATGCTGCGCACATCATCTCCGGGGGTGTATTCGCGTACTTCAGAAAAAGCCATGCCTCGACCTTTAAACGCAGAGTGGTATTCTCCCGAAAAAATATGGGAGCTTAAACCGCGCGTTTTAATTTCGATTTTACGAACCTTTTTGAGTAATTCTGCTGTTTCCAAAGAAATGCTAAATGTTGAATATTAAATTAGTGTGCCGGGTTCCTTCATTAATCTGACTATGGAACTTCAACGGTATTTAAAATTTCAGTCACAATATTTTCTGATGTAATATTTTCAGCTTCTGCCTCATAGGTTAAACCAACACGGTGACGCATCACATCTAAACAAACGGCGCGCACATCTTCAGGAATCACATAACCGCGGCGTTTAATAAAAGCATAAGCTTTTGCGGCCAATGCCAAATTGATGCTGGCGCGTGGTGAAGCACCGTAAGAAATTAAGCCTTCAAATTTTTGCAATTTATATTCTTTCGGAAAACGTGAAGCAAAAACGATATCGACAATATAACGTTCAATTTTTTCATCCATGTAAACATCCCTCACAACGGCTCTCGCCTTTACGATGTCTTCGGGTTTAAGCACGGCATTTGGTTTTGGCATGCCTTGGGCTTGAATATTTGAAGTGATGATACGTCTTTCTTCTTCTTTGGTGGGATAACCAATCACCACCTTGAGCATAAAGCGGTCCATTTGCGCTTCAGGCAAAGGATAAGTGCCTTCTTGTTCAACCGGATTTTGAGTGGCAAGCACCAAGAATGGATCAGGCAATTTAAAAGTTTGATCACCAATGGTGACTTGTTTTTCTTGCATGGCTTCGAGTAAAGCCGATTGCACCTTGGCCGGGGCGCGGTTAATTTCATCGGCCAATACAAAGTTCGCAAAAATTGGTCCTTTGCGAATAGAGAAAGCTTCTTGTTTTTGGTTATAAATTTGGGTACCGATTACATCGGCAGGTAATAAATCGGGGGTAAATTGTATACGGCTAAATTGGGCATCCACACATTTGGCGAGGGTATTGATGGCCAATGTTTTTGCCAAGCCCGGCACGCCTTCGAGCAGGATGTGTCCATTGCTCAGCATGCCAATCATTAAACGTTCGATCATTTGTTTTTGGCCAACAATTACTTTGTCCATTTCCATCGACAACATATCTACAAAGGCACTTTCTTGTTGAATACGTTCGTTAATTTCTTTAATATCTACCATAAATTTTTGTTCATCAAATAACGGGCAAATATAGTGATGGAGAGGGTTATGGGGATTTTGACTGCCGTTAAAATTTGTTAAGCACATAATAATTAAAAATTAAAAATTGAGAATTAAACATTAGGCCTGAATCACTATGCAAGGCTAAGGATGAGGCTAAGGATGAGGCTAAGGATGAGGATGAAAGTGTTTGTGGGGCAACAGTGCATGTGCATAGCAATTTAATTTAAGATAATTTGTATATTAGTTTTAATTAAATTATCAAAATGGAAGTAACTCAAAACACAAGGCCAAATGCGGCATTGCGGAGACGTGATTTATTGCCAATGTGGATTAAAGTATTCGTTTGGATATTTTTAATTTTTGGTGCGATAATGCCAATTGGTATTTTATTTGCCTTGTTGAATTTTCAATTTCAGATGTCACTGTATGGCATTGAAACCAATTATCCGCGATCGTTGGAAGGCATATTTTTAATGGCATTGTTTGCCTATAAATTTTTGGTGGCTTATGGCTTGTGGTATCAAAAAAAATGGGCAGCAAATTTGGCCACTGTTGATGCCATTTTGGGCATTGTGG